>CAZGCP010000064.1:0-3920 GCA_964524525.1 Candidatus Woesearchaeota archaeon | reverse complement strand
AGAGACAAAACATCTAAGTTTAAAATTCTATGATATGGATAAAATAACTAAAGATGATTTACTTTTGTTTAAGTATTTTATAAAACCTGGTGGAGAAGAAAAAATCGAAAAAGAATTATTACTAACTATAAAAAATTTAGAAGATTCTTTTGATATTGATGCTTCTAAAATAACTCTTAATTCAAGTGAAATGGAAATTTCATTTAGAAACAAACTAAATTATAATTTTGATGAACTTTTAGTTAATTTTTCTTCTTCTTTTTTTAGCTTACAAAAAGAATTTTCTTTGAATCCTCATGAAGAAAAGATATTTAATGTTTCTTTAGATAAAGATAATTTTGAAAAGTTAAGTGCAGGTTATTATAATTTACATGCAAAAATTATTTATAATGGGATTTTGGATGTATTGGATTCATCAATAGATTTTGAAGAAAAAAAAGATATTAAAACAATAGAAGATAAGTATGGATTATTTATAAGAAAGAACTCTATTTCTAAAATAAATCAAGGTAATCTTGTTGCTGATTCTATGATTGAGTTTGAAAAGAATATTTTATCTAGGTTATTTACTACTTTTAATGAAAAACCAAGGGTTATAGATAGGCAAGGATTTAATATTTATTATTCTTGGAATAAAAAGCTTCAACCTGGAGAAACTTGGAATGTGATTGCTAAAACAAATTGGTGGATTCCTTTTGTTATTGTTGTTTTTACTGTTTTTGTTGTTATATTAATTAAAAAGATTGTTGAGAGAGATGTTGATTTAAAGAAAAGAATTTATTTTGTTAAAGCTAAAGGGGGAGAATTTGCTTTGAAAGTTTCAATTGTTGTGAATTCAAAAAAGCATGTTGAAAATTTAAGAATTGTTGATAGAATTCCAAAACTCGCTAAATTATATGAGAGGTATGGGGGGGAAATTCCTTCAGATGTTAGCAAGGAAAAAGGAAAATTAAGTTGGGAGTTAGGGGATTTAGAAGCAGGAGAAAAAAGAATATTAACTTATGTAATTTATTCCAAGATTGGTGTTTTGGGAAGATTTGCATTACCTCCAGCAGTCTCTTATTATCAAAGAGAGGGGGATTTCAAGGAATCTTCTTCAAACAGAGCTTATTTTGTTGCGGATCAATCTAAAGATGAGGAGTGAATGATTATTTTTAATAGAATAAATCTTTATAAATAAAGATAATTTTTCTTTTTTGAGGTGATTGGATAATAAAAATGCAAGATTATTTTGATTACCTGAGAATTTTGAAAGCAAATCCTGAAATTGATAATTGGATTTTAGAAGGGTCTAAAATATGTCAAGAGATGTCGGTTAATTCCGAAGAATTAGATGAGGGAGAACACCCTCAAGATTTTTTTTCTGGTCAAGAATTTGAAAATGAAGAATTACAAAGAAAGAATTATGAATTAAAAGGAAAATTAGAAGATACTAAAGCTGATTTGAGAACTGAAAAAAGTAAGAACAAAGATTTGAGAACTTTAATGACTCAAAAGCAAAAATTAAGAGATAAGAAAAAAGCAATCTACAGAAATAATTCAGAGTTGGGAATGATCCCTCCCCAAAGTGTTAATTTGGAAGAGATTGTTCTGGGTTCATATATAAAAACTCCCAAGCTTATGGAAAATTTTAATCAACCTTACCTGCACGAGATGTTTTATAGAGAAGAACATAAAACAATTCATAAATCTATGATGGATATTCAAAAGAAGCTTTCTTGTGCAAACCTAATTACTGATTTAAAAAAGAAAACCATTTTAGATGAAGTGGGAGGGTCTTATTTTATTGAAGAGAATCTTTTGAAATCTGAAATAACGGATGATTCTGATATAATTAAATCATATATTGGAGAAATTGAACAAAATTATTTATCAAGGGAAGTTATAGGATTTTCAAACGAACTTTCAAGACATATGTTTCTTGAAGATTTAGAAGGACCTGTTTCTGAAATAATTAGAAAAAAATCTTCTGAGATGTTAGAATTACTCCCTTTTCAACATAGAAAAAGTTATGATAAAAAATCTGCTGTTTTTGAAGCAAGAGAAGAATTAAAAAGATTAAAAGAAAGAAAAGGTTTTCCAAAAATTTCCACAGGTTATGATAAATTAGACAGAGTTACTCATGGAATTCCAAAAGGAAGAATGTTTATTTTTGGTGGGAGGGGTAAAATGGGAAAAACAGCACTCACCACTTGTATTGGAGAAGAAGTTAAAAGTCAAGGATATGATGTGGCTTATTTTTCTCATGAAGTAAAAATGAATGATATGATTAATAGAAGAATTTCTAGAAAAACTGGAATAGATTTTAGAAAATTTGAATATAATCCTGGAGGTTTTACAAAAAGGGAAGAAGAAAAAATTGAAAAAGCATTAAAGGAAATAGAGGGGGATAATCTTTATATGGAATCTGGGAGAGCTTCTTCATTGGATTATCTCGTTAGTCGTTCTAAACAATTTAAAGCAATGTATCCAAATTTAGCATTAATTGTTTTTGATGGATTACAATCTTATGAAAATCTTGTTCCAGACAGAGGAAACAAATCAGATTTTTTCACAAAAGTTATGAGCACTATGAAGTATGAAATTGCAGAGCCTCTCGGGTTAACTGTTTTTTTAAATGCTCAATTAAAACAAGATGTGGACACAAGATATAGAAAATCTTTATGCAAGCCTCGTTCAACAGAGGATTTTTCAGATTGTAAAGGAATTAAAGATGTTTGTGACGGGGCTTTTGGTTTATGGAGGGGAGAATATTATTTTTCTACCGGGGAAATGTATGAAAAATATAAAAATAAATTAGAGATAATTCCTCTTGATTTGAGAAATGAAGATAGACATATTAAACCCTTTAATTTAGGGATTAATATTAAAACAATGGATGTTTATGAAATTTAATAAACTTTTTAAATAAAGATTGTTATTCTATGAATACATCATCCCTCCGTAGCTTAGTGGTAGAGCGCCTGGCTGTAGATAACTAGGGTGGATATTCAATTATGAAACTAAATGAAGCCTGAAAAGCTAGTCCGGTTGCAGCAGCACCCGGGAGATCCCAAGTTCGAATCTTGGCGGGGGGATGTTTTTTATTAAGAATAAATTTTTATATTTTGGTTTTTATCTTTTTTGATGGTAAATATTTTTATTTTTTTAAATCCTGAAAAAAAGAGAAAAACTTTAGAGTCTTTAGAAAGAGTTGTTGAGGAAAGAGAGGAATTTAGTTATCTTAAGGAACTTACGGAGATTTTTTATGGAAATAAGTCAAAAACCCAAAAAGAGAGAGTTTATTACGAGATAGTTGATTTTGCTTTAAGGTGTTACAATCATCTTAAAAAGACTCCTGAAGATAAGAATGCTTTGATTCATTCTCTTTACAAAACAGGGATAAGAGAGTTAAATTTATATAATAATTATAGTCAAAATAGAAGAATTTTTATTTAAATTACTTTTTATTAAATGCTGTTTGTTTGTTTGTTTGTTTGTTTGTTTTTAAATATTAAATTTTTGAAAATTTTAAAGTTATTATCATAAAAAATTAATTGTCTTAATCAACTCAATACAAGTTAGTTTTTTGAAAAGGAGGATTATTGGCTTTGTTTGGTATTGTTTTGGTTTAAGTTTTTTATTTCCCTTCTGTCCCCTCAGTTCTTCTATTGAATAGATCCTCCTTATTTGCATAGGAATAACCAATTAATTAAAGAAAAATATGGATTGTTGAAGTTATTTATATTTTCATTAATTCGTATTTCTTCATTCCATTCAGAAATCTAAATTATAGAAAAAAAACTTAAACTTTAGACAGAGCTGAATTATAGAAATATTTAAAAAGAAAAAACTTTTTTAGGATTTAATTAAATAGAGATTGTGGGATGGAAAAGGAAAAAGAAACTGAATTAGGTAAAGGAATGCACTATTCTATCTCC
>CAZGCP010000063.1:0-3938 GCA_964524525.1 Candidatus Woesearchaeota archaeon | reverse complement strand
ATAAAAATTAAAATAATAAATGGTTTTTAAGAATTATTATACTAAATTACTCTTGTTTTTCTTCAGAAGCCATATCCTCTAAACTTTCTTCTTTTTCTTGAGGTTCTTCAGAAGGTTTTTCAGATTCTTGAGATTGTTCAGAAGGTTTTTCAATTCCTGCAACTTTTATATTGAAATTCAAATTCTCTCCTGCTAAAGGATGATTTAAATCAAGAGTTATTTTTTCCTCATCAACAGAGTGTATTTTTACTGGGAATTGTTTTCCATCAGGAGTATTTACAGCCAAAACCATTCCTGGTTGAGGTTCTTGTTCTAAAGGAACTTGATCTTTTGGAAAATCTTTTTTATTTTCTGGGTTAGGTTCTCCGTAAGCATCTTTAGCTTCAATTTTAAATTCTTTTTCTTCTCCTTCATTCATTCCTATAACTGCTTGTTCAAATCCAGGAATAACCTTTCCTTCACCAACTACAAACTCTAAAGGATGTGAATGACCTTCATGTTGAGAAGTATCAAAAACTTCACCAGAATCAAGTTTTCCTTCATAATCTACCTTTATTTTATCGCCTTTTTCAATTGCCATGATAAATCCAGCAAAAATACTTTTTTAAGTGTTTTGGTATTTAACATAACATGAAAGAAAAATTACTCTTTATATGTAATGCAAATCTTCAAAGAAGCCCAACTGCAGAAGAACTTTTCAGAGAAAAAGGCTATGAAACAAAATCAGTAGGAATACACCCTCTTGCAGAAACACAAATTTCACAACAAGCTCTTGATTGGGCAAACAAAATCTATGTAATGGAAGAATTTCAAAAACAATTCCTTCTTAAAAACTTTAACATTAGTGAAAATAAAATAATGAACTTGAATATCTCTGACATTTATGAAAGAAACTCCCCAGAATTAAAAAAAATACTTGAAGATAAAATAAAAAATTATTAAAAAAGATATAATTATAAATAATAAACACTATAAATGAAAATGAAAAAACAAAACAAAACAAGCATAATAACTCTAATAATCGTAGCAGGTTTAATTTCACTTACACTAATTTTAACAAATAATTTTTCAACACAAAACACAATTCAAGTTAATGGACAAGCAACTATTGATATTACGCCTGACATAGTAAGTATTTATTTCAATGTTCAAACAAAAGGGAATACTTCTAAAGAAGCAGAAGATAAAAATTCTGAAATTGTAAAAGAATTAAAAAATAACTTAGAAAAAATAAATATTTCAAAAAATGAATTAAAAACACAAAATTTCAACATTTATCCAGAATATAATTATGAAGATGGAGAGAGAAAAGAAAAAGGTTATAGGGCAACACACTCTTTAAAAATAGAAATTTCATCAAATAAAACAAATCTAATTGGAGATTTGATTAATGCAGGAACCGAAGCAGGAGCCGGAATAAATTATATTAATTTTGAATTAAGTCCTTCATTAGAACAAGAAGCAAAATCACAAGCAATTCAATTAGCTTCCCAAGATGCAAAAATAAAGGCAGAATCTCTTGCTAAGGGATTTGATAAAAATTTAGGAAAATTAGTTAAAGTTTCATTAAATGAATTTAATTATCAACCTTGGAGACTTTATGCAGAATCAGGGGAAACCATTGCAACAAAAGCAGAATCCTTAACACAAATAATCCCTTCAGAAAAACAAGTTTCAGCTAATGTAAATGCGGAATATAAAATTTAATTCTTCCCAAAGTTTTTTAAGGGACTTATCATAATAAAAAATATTAAAAAATGGATAAAAAAGATTTTACTTTAAAAATATCAAAAATTTCTGAAAAGAATATAGGGAAAATACTCCATCTTGAAGGAATTATTGATGGAATAAATCAAACAGAAGGACCTACAATATTCTATTTAGATGATGGTACAGGATTACTTTCAGTTAAAGGTTTCAAAAAACCAGGTGAAAGAGCTCACCCAGATATTGAAATTGGAGATGCTGTAAAAATAAAATCAAAAATAGGAACATATAATGAGGCCTATGAAGCTGAAATAATTCAAATACATAAACTAAAAGGAAGGGATGCCGAAAAAGTTATTGAAGAAAGAAAAAAAACACAAAAAAAACTTGCAAAACCAATTAATACAAATTTCATGATTAAAGATAAAATATTAGATAAATTAAAAGATAAGTTCATCACAGCTGCTACTGAAATAAGACTTGCAATAATACAAAATCGTCCAATAATTGTAAGACACCATAATGATGTGGATGGTTATAGTTCAGGATATGCTCTAGAAAAGGCAATTCTTCCTTTGATTATGAAACAACATAATTCAGCAAAAGCTGCTTGGGAATTTTTTACAAGAGCTCCATGTACAAGTCCTTTTTATGAAATAGATGATTCAATAAGAGATACCTCAACATCATTAAGAAATGTTGCAAAATTTTCAAACAAAATGCCCCTAGTAATAATTGCAGACAATGGTTCAACTGAACAAGACGAACTAGGAATAAAACAAGGTAAAATTCATGGAATGGATTTTATAGTTGTAGATCATCATTACTTTGAAAAAGATGTTATTTCAAAGGAAGTTCTAGAACATATTAATCCCTTTTTAGTTGGAGAAGATGGAACCCATTTTTCAGCCGGAATGTTAGCATCAGAACTTGCAAAATTTATTTATTCAGCAGAAAACATAGAACAAATTCCAGCAATGGCAGGAATAGCAGATAGAATAAATAATGAAAAAGCAATAAACCAATATCTTGAAATTGCAAAGAAAAAAGGATATGATAAAAAACTTTTAAATGAAATAGCAAAAGTAATTGATTTTATTTCTGCTAAATTAAAATTTATGGAAGCTAGAGAATATATTGAAGTTCTTTTTGGTGAACCAAGAAAAAAACAAGAAAAACTTGTAAAATTAATGGTTCCCTATATTGATGAAATGGAAAGAAAAGGCTTAGAGATGTCAAGACAAGCTGCTGAAATAGAAATCATTAAACAAAAGAAACAAGAAATAAAATTATTAAAAATAGATGTTAAAAAAACTTATCCTGGGTTTGGTTTTTATCCTAAACCTGGAATGTGTATTGGAAGAATTCATGATGAAAAAAGTAAAGAACATGAAAAACTTATTTCAGCAGGTATAATGGATTCTGCAATAACAATGAGGGCAACAGATGAAGCTAACTTTTCTGTAAATGATTTAATTCCTTACTTAAACAAGAAACTTCCTGATGCTTTTGTGGCTGGAGGCGGACATAAAAATGCAGGTTCTATAAACTTCATTCCAAAAAAGAAAGATGAAGTTCTAAAAGAACTTAAAGAGTTTATAAAAAACAGATAATCTATGAGTTTAGAAAAAATTTTTATTAAATTATGTGAATCTGGACTCTCATTTATATGAAGACACTTTTATAAAAAAATTAAATGTCCTGTGCATAAAAACAAACTTTCTGCAAAAAAAGTTTCAATACCTCTTAGTGATGGCATGGTATATAATCATCTTGTCAATTATTGTAGAAATTGTGATACTTATTATTTCAGGTTTCCCCAAGGAGATAAGGTGATAAGTAGCGATAATATAATAAGACTTTCAAAACAACTATTGAGATCTAAAGAAAAGAAGTATTCGATAAAAGATATTGAAAAAATCTCTAAAACAGAGTAGCTTTAGGAAGTCTTTATTCTACAACCATCTTTTTTTTTGAATAACCTGTAATTGCTTTTCACAATATATACTTAATCATTTACAATCCTTACTAAAAGGGTATTTAGGATGAAAAAACTTCTACCCTAGTTTCAATTTTACAATTATCATAACCTTTATCTTCTAAGGAAACTATCGCATTACCTTCTTTTAAGGGTTTTGCAAAAATATTATCTTTTCCTTGAGGGACATAAAACTCAATTATAGAATCGTTATTAGAAGAAGCAACTAGATTTTCTTTACTAGAATATCCTT
>CAZGCP010000062.1:0-3940 GCA_964524525.1 Candidatus Woesearchaeota archaeon | reverse complement strand
AAGCTTTATCCAATTTTTCATTTTATATTTAAGAATGCATTTTATTTAAATTTGTTTATCAATCTTCTTTTATTTCCTGAGTATAACCTAATTTTGTTAATTCTTTTAGAATCTCTGAATTTTCATTCATAAGCTTAGAATGTTCTTTAGATTGCTCTTCATCCATAAAACTTTAAACAAAAACACAATTTTAATCTTTACTACAAAAAACATACTTTTAAAAAGGATTTATTATTTCAAAACACAAGAAGAATAGTAAAAAATTATCTATTTTTATTTAAAATGAACGAATTTAAGAAACTAGGTTTAAATGATAAATTTCTAAAAAATTTAGAAAAAATATTCATTACAGAACCAACAGAAATACAAAGAAAGACAATTCCACTAGCAATGCGAGGAGAGGATTTAATTGGAGAAAGTGCTACTGGTTCAGGAAAAACACTTGCTTTTTCTTCAGTAATAATTGAAAAAGTAAAAGATATTTCAGAAATACAAGCCTTAATCTTAACTCCAACAAGAGAACTAGCAGAACAAATTTCAGACTCACTTAAAGATTTTTCAAAAGGATTTCCAATAGAAATACTTCCAATATATGGAGGAGTAGATATAAACAAACAATTCAAAAAAATACCTTCAGCTAATATTGTTGTAGGAACTCCAGGAAGAATTCTAGATCATTTAAACAGAAAAACTCTAAACTTATCAAAAGTAAAATATCTTGTTCTAGATGAAGTAGATAGAATGTTTGAAATGGGATTTCAAGAAGATGTAGAAAAAATAATTTCGCATTGTCCTCCAAGTAAACAAAGACAAACACTAATGTTTTCAGCAACAATAACTTATGAAGTAGAAAAACTCTCAAAAAAACATCTAAAAAATCCAAAAAAAATTCTAGTAAACTCAAGAGTAGATCCCTCAAAACTAGAACAAACATTTTATGACACTTCTTCAAGAAATAAATTCCCTTACTTAGTCTATCTATTAAAACAAGAAAAATCAGAAGTAGTGATGGTTTTTTGTAATACTAGAAGAAATGTAGATTTTGTAGCTAAAAATCTTAAACTAAACAACATAAATGCTCAAGCAATACACGGAGGACTAAGTCAAAACCAAAGAAAAAAAGTTTTAGAAAGCTTTCATAATGGAAAAACAAATATCTTGGTTTGCACAGATGTAGCTGCAAGAGGAATAGATATTCCAGATGTTTCTCATGTTTACAATTACGGAATTCCTGAAAATACTACAGAATATACACACAGAATAGGAAGAACTGCAAGAATAGGTAAAGAAGGAAAAGTAGTAAATCTTGTATCAAGTAAAGATTACATATACTTTAGTGATATTGAAAATTCAAAAAACAATAATCTAAAACAAGTAACTCTTTCAGAAATGCCTCCAAAAGTAAAAATGGAAATTCCAAAAGATAGTAGAAGAAATAATAAACCTAATTTCAGAGGGAGAAAAGATTTCAAAGGAAGAAAAGACTTCAAAGGAAGAAAAGATTTCAAAGGAAGAAGAAACTCTGAAAACAAACCTTTCAAAAGAAACAATAAAAGAAGATAATTTAATTCTTCATTTCTTTCCACAAACCACTAATTATTTCAAACTCTGCTAAAGTATCTAATTCACAATATTTCTCTAAATCATTTCTAATCTTTTTTTCCTCTTCTTCAGAAACATCTTCTAAAAAAGTTATTCTCTCCCATTCATAACTTGCTCTATCCCCTTTCCCAATATCTAATTCTTTATAATTTAAATCTGAAAATAAAGGTAAAACTGCCTTAATTGACGCAGAACCTTTTTGATTCCTATGATAAAACCAGAAGTTCTTAAAAACATCCCACAAATCCTTAATTCTTGGTTCAATATTGTTTTCATACCAATCTTTAAACTCAGGAAATGCTTCTACAGCCTCTCGAAGAACCCCCTTTTCAAAACTTTGATTATAGACAATAATATCTCCTTCCTCTTTCTGCCCCAAATTATCCTTTAAACATTGCAAAAATTTCAATCTAGAATCTCCTTTTCCAGAAGCTAAAAAACCAACATGTTCTAAACTTTCTTTATTAATTTCTTTATCTCTCTGAATATGTAAAGAAAACTGAAAAGGAATTCTTTGATAAGGCTTCATTCCCTGAAACTTTGGAATACATGGATTTATTGTCTCAAAATCCAAGTAATAAACAGGATAATTTATACCCTCCAAAAAAGTTCTAATTTTTACTTCATCCACATGTTTTTCATCCATACAAACATCTTTCTGAATTTTTTGTTTATCATTTAACTTCACAGAATCAGGAATCTCATTCATACTAATAACTCCTTTCTCAAAAAAATCTATTGCCTTATCTTTTCTAATTCTATAAAACTCAAAAACATTATTTTCAGGAAGAGAATTCATAAATTCATCCAAAAGAAAATTCCCATATTCAATAGTCTTAACATTTTTAACATCAAATTCAGGTTCTTCAGAATCAATAACATTAAACATCTCTTTTATTTTTTCTTTAATTCCAATAGAAAACTCTTCAACTTTTTCAGAAATATCTGTTTTAACAAAAAAATCTTTAGGAACAATTTCTTTATCAAAAACAAATTCATTATTTACATGCATTAAATAACAATTTCTAATTTTTAATCCAGCTTCCTCATAGACATATTTTTGAAAAGCAACATCATGAATATTTAAATCCTTAACTTTAGTTCCCATTTTAACCTCAACAATATCCCATTCAAAATCTGAAACAGGAACTAAAACATCTGCTCTTGAAAAAACACTCTCATTATTAGAAAAAGGCATAACAATACCTGCCTCAAAAAGAGGAACCCTCTTTCCTAAATTCTGTTTGGTTTTCTTAATATTTTCTTTAAAATCTAATCCAGACAAATCCACTCCTTCAGAAAAAAGTTTCTTAGCATACTCTCCAACTAACTCTCCTTGTTTAAATTTTGCCTTATCAATATCACTTGGCTCAGGAATTCTCTCTCTATCATTTTTAGAAACCCATAAAAATTTCAAACATTGCAAACCATTTAGATAATCTGACTTTGTTAACATAACCATAAATCAAAAAATAAACTAAATATTAAAAACCTATTTATCAAAACAAGAATCAATACTTTTTTCTAATTTTTTTATAGAATTGTTTCCAAATCTAGGAACATAATCTTTATAATGAGTTCCCTCATACAAACTTCCATTAAAATTAATATCCTCAAGTGAACTACTTGCATAAATAATTACAGACATTTTTTTATAGGCAGATTCAAGAATACCATTAATGGTCTTTTTAATATAATAATCTGGAAAAGTTAATCTAGGTTCAACAACCATTACAGAATTTCCTTTAGAATTCTCAATAAAATTTTCTATATCTGTGATAAATCTCCCATCAACAAAATCATATTTATTTTCATCAAGCCCCCTACTTAAATCCTGATTTTTCCTAACATCCAAAGTATTCCAAAATAAAATATTTTTCATAAAGAAAAAATCATTTATTAATTTAAAAAATTTTATATTCAAAAATTCAATAAAAATGAAAAATATGAAAAAAATTTAATTATTAGATTAAAACCCAAAACAATTATCAAAATAATTAACAAAGTCTGAAAAATAATCACAAAAAAACTTCCCTGCCTTATAAATACCATAACCCACACTCCCTGCAATAATAATTCCACCAACCCAGGGCATAACCTTGTTTTTGAAAACAGATTCAAAATCATTATCTATTAAATCATCATCAAGAGCCATATCTATTTAAAAATTCTAAAATTTAAAAATATTACCATATTAAAAACAGCTATGTCCAGGGTTTGAGTGGGAATACGAAAAAACCTAAACTAAAAAAATTCCAGACAATGTCTTAAAAACAACACATTTAAAAACCCCCAAAACTTTTTTTTATTGTGAAGGTAAAAATTAATGACAAGCTAT
>CAZGCP010000061.1:0-3942 GCA_964524525.1 Candidatus Woesearchaeota archaeon | reverse complement strand
AGTAGGATTATTAGTAAAGATTTTAAGTCTAATAAGCACTTTGAAGGGTGTAAATTTATTATACCCTCAATTCTTTATGAAGAGTTAGATTCTAAACAGCCCACTTTTAAAACAGGAGGAGAAAGAGAAATATCTTTTTTAAGAGAATTGTGTGATTCGGGAGATATAGTTTTAGGAGAATTTGAAGCAGAAGATTATAGTGAGGTAAAAAACGATAAAAAATTCCTTAGAATTCTTAGAGCAAGAAATGGAGTTATGCTGACCAAAGACAGCAATTTATCTAACTTTTCCCAATTAAGTGAATTTGTAATACATATAATTGAACATAAAGATATTTATCTTAAAAGGAAAGGTTTGCTTTGACTTTTTAAAAATTCATTTCAAACAGTTATCGGACACTTTTCGTTTACTTCAGACTTTTCGGACTGAGTTTAGATTTTTCAAATCTTTTTAAATCTGATTTTTTGAGATTTCTGTCTCTAATATGTTGATAAGATTTATCTATTATTTTTAGGGGTTTTTCTGTTTGATTAATATATTTTTTAACATCTTTTATTATTTTTGAATGTAGGACTTTTGAAGAAAGATTGTACTCATCTAATTCATTGATCATTTTTCCTTTTGATGAAATAAAATAAGAAAAAGAAAGATTAGAGAAATTATAGTTTTTATAGAAAGGCGTAATACTTCCAGCTGAAATAACTTCTCCATTATGTCTTGCTACTATTTCTAATGCATTCTGTGCTAATTTATTTGAGCTTATTTCAATTTTGTTTTCCATAGGCTATTTTTATAATTTCTGTCTTTTTAAAACTTTTGGTAAAAAATATGGTTCGTATAATGTATATTGTACGAAGTTTTAGGGGTTTTTTGGAAAAATTAATCCTTTTAATCTAAATGATCTGAAAGAGAATAAAATCTATCAAGTATTTTTTCATTTTCTTTTTCATAGATATAAATTATTTTTAAATTTTCTGCACTTAGGTTAGCTTTGTTATTAAACTTATTTTTGTTATCTCCCATCATTTTCAAAAGTTTTGAAGTTCTTTCTTTAGTTCTTAGGAGATCTGTTTCTAATTCTTTATATGTTGTTTCATTTATTTGAATTAAATCAAAACTATCTATTGCTCCTTTACTAACATTTCTTCTACGATTACCATAGAATCCTGGATTTTCAACAGAATATGTTTTTCCATCAAAATCTGTAGCTATCAAATTTTCACCTTCCTTATAAACTAAATATAATTCTATCTTATTTGGACTAAAATCATATATCCATTTAGTGGGTTCTCCAATAATCCGTTTATATAATCCTGGAGTTATTTCTTGTTTTTTCATTTTTATTTAAAAAATCTCTTTTATTTAAACATTATTACATTATACTTTCTAATTTTTTTAAACTTAGGTTAAGTAAGTTAAATAATTTAATTATATATTAATCACCAAAAAGAAATTTTAAATCTCAAAACATATTTCTGTGTTCATTGTAATTATTTTTTAAACCATTGAGGAAAGATGCTAGAGCCCTTATATTTTGAAAAAATATCTTCTGGTTTGGTGATTAATTCTAGATTTTTCTTATTTGCTATTTTTTTTGCTTCAATTATTGAAAGATCATAAACCTTTTTACTGATTCCATTAGGTAAATCATTAATTTTTCCTGCTTCTAAAAGCATTTCTTTATCTAAAGGAGGTCCTGAAATTGCAGGTATTTGTTTTTTGAAAATAATTGCATAATTAAAATCATTTGAAATAAAATAAATTGATCCAAGAAAATCAGTATTATTGCTTCCTTTTTGATAAAAATATGTTTTTGTTTCTAAATCATTAAATTCTAAATTTAATTTTTCCTTTCCACTCATTAAAATATTAAATTCATCTAGTATTTAATTTTTTAGGTAAAAACCCCTAATTTTTAATAATTCTTTCTTTATTTGCGGGATTTTTGAACTTAGGTTAAGTAAGTTAACTTATTTAATAAATTTTAAAATAGAAGGTGTTTAAACAGGGTGTTTATCGACGATAAAAGTTTAAAAAAGAGGGGGTGTTTACTGTTTAAAGGTGTTTAAACAGGGTGTTTTACCTTAAAATTAAAATTAAACAGCTGTTTAAAACATAAAATTTAATTAAAAAACAAAAAGAAAATTAAAAAACAAAAAGAAAATATTTTTATTTTTTAGCGACGAAAAATAGAAAGGTTTTTAAATAAAAAAGGATATAAAATACCATGTTTGGATTATTCAAAAGAAAAAAAGAGATTGAAGAAATAAAAGAAGAAACAAAAAAGGGATTTGAATCTGTAAAAAAAGATATTGTTTCTGTTAGTGGATGGATAAAACATCTTGATTCTGAAAAAAACACCCAAAAATCAGATATAAATGAACTTAAAGAAGAAATGTCTTCGATAAGAGAAGAAATAGAAGGAATAAAAAATGCTTTTGAAATAATGAATCAATCAAGTTTAAACAGGCTGTCCAAAAACAACAAACAGGCTGTCCAAAAACAAACAAGTGTTTATGGTGTGCAAACAGGTGTGCAAACAGGTGTTGAAACACCTAATTTAGATAAATTTTCAGTAACAGAAAGAGCTATACTTTGGATCTTATTGAATAGTGATATGAGATTGAGTTATGAAGATATTGGGGCTATGTTAGGAAAGGAAAAATCAACAATTAGAGGGCAAATAAACCGTATAAAACAGAAAAGTGAGAGTTTAATAGAAGAGTTATATGAGAACAATGGTAAAAAAAGAGTATATATACCTGAAAAAATAAAAGAAAAGCTATTAAAAAAGGCAAAAGTGAGAGTTAGGGGAGATAAAAAAGATAAAAAAAAGAAAAAAGTTAGTGAATATTAAAAAAATAAAGCTAAAAGTGAGAGAAAGGGAAAAAAGAAAAAAAGAAGTAAAAAAGAGGGTTAAAAAATAAAAAAAGAAAGAGGAAAAATTAAAAAATAAGTATAAAAAAAGAGAGGTTATACCGACGATAAAAAAGTATTTCAATAAAAAATTAAAAAAGAGAAAAAATAGATAAACTTATTTGAAATAAGATATTCTCTACACCGAATAATTAAAAATAGATAAAACAAGTAATGAGAATTAAATATCTCTTAATTGAACAATAGTATTTAGTGTGGCTATTTTCCTTAAGTCTGAAGAGATTTTGAGGTGAATAGATTTATTGTTTATTTTTGTTTTTTCGACGGGAATTCCTTTATTTATAATTCTCAAAACATAATCTCTAATTGAACTTTCAGAAAGATTTATTTTATTTGAAATTGTTTTATAATTAACTCTTTCACCTTCCTCTTCAAGTTGAAAAATTGTAGAAAAAACAAGCATTTCTTGATTAGTTAACCTTTTAAATTTATTTCTTATCTCTTTTTTAATATTATCTAATGAATTTAATACATCTAATGCCTCATTCATATTTTTTTGTGAATTAAAATCTTCTGAATTAAAGATCTCTTTATTATTTTCTGAACCCGAATTATTATGATTTTCTCTAAAATCGGTCTGTCTGTTTGTCTGTTTGTCTGTCTGTCTGTCTGTCGAAACCCCTTGATTTCTTGTGGAAATACCTAAATTTTGGGGTTTAGAAGGCTTAAAAAGGTTGTTATTTGTCGAATTATTTGTCGAATTTGTCTGAATTATTTGTCTGTCTGTCGAATTATTTGTCTGATTATTTGGTCCTTTTTCTTCATTAAAAAGTTCGTATAATCTATTTAAAGAATTATTTGTTTGTGAAATTTCTTTTTTTAAATCATCTAACTCACTTTTTAAAAAACTTATATCTTCTTTAACTCTTTTAAATGCCTCTTTTACATAATCCATTTAATATTAAATTACCTTTCATATAAAAAGATTAGTCTACTTTAAAACATGTTTTGTTTTGAATTATATATTTGGAAAGCTTGTTCTGTTAATTTCCACCTACTTCTTCT
>CAZGCP010000060.1:0-3945 GCA_964524525.1 Candidatus Woesearchaeota archaeon | reverse complement strand
GGAAATTAATAGTTCTATTATTGGTAATTTAATTTCAAAAAAAATAAAAAAATTAGATAAAGTCGCATATATAAGATTTGCATCTGTTTATAGAGATTTCGAGGATGTAAATGATTTTAAAAAAGAATTGAGTGAATTGTAAAATGATTTCAAAAATAAGAAAAAGAGATGGAAGTGTTGTTTTATATAATGGAGATAAAATAATTGAGGCTATTTGGAAAGCTGTTAAAGCTGTTGGAGGAAAAGACAAAGAAAGAGTTAGTGAAATTGTAAATATGGTTGAAAAAATCTTAACTAAAAAATATGGAGATAGGGGAATTCCAGATGTAGAGGAAGTGCAGAATCTTGTTGAAAAAATTTTAATTGAAGAAGGACATGCTAAAGTTGCAAAAGCATATATTCTTTATAGAAAATCACATGAAGAGTTAAGAAATGTTAAAGGATTATTTGATACTATTGAAGCTGTTGAAGATTATATTGGATTAGATGATTGGATGATTAAAGAAAATTCTAATATGAGTTATTCTTTACAGGGATTAAATAACTATATTGCAGACAAAATAATAAAAAATTATTGGATGAGAAGAATTTATCCTGAAGCAATAAGAAATGTTCATGAAAATGTTGATTTGCATATTCATGATTTAGGAACTTTGGGAGCTTACTGTGTTGGATGGGATTTAAAAGATTTATTGTTATCCGGATTTACTGGGGTAGAGGGCAAGGTTTGTTCAAAACCTCCAAAGCATTTCAGAGCAGTATTAGGACAGATTGTAAATTTCTTTTATACTCTGCAAGGAGAATCTGCAGGTGCTCAAGCCTTTTCTAATTTTGATACTTTATTAGCTCCATTTATCAAATACGATAATCTCTCTTATAAAGAAGTAAAACAAGGAATGCAAGAATTTCTTTTTAATATGGCTGTTCCAACAAGGGTGGGTTTTCAAACTCCTTTTACAAATGTTACAATGGATTTGAAAGTTCCAAAATTCATGGAAAATGAACCAGTAATTATAGGAGGAAAACCTCAGAAAGAAACATATAAAGAATTTCAAGAAGAAATCAATATGTTTAACAAAGCTTTTGCAGAATGTATGATTGAGGGAGATGCAAATGGAAGAGTTTTTACTTTCCCGATTCCAACTTATAATATTACAAAAGATTTTGACTGGGACAATAATGAAATGGATTTAGTTTGGGAAATGACTGCAAAATATGGTATTCCTTATTTTTCTAATTTTGTTAATTCAGATATGAACCCTGAAGATGCAAGGAGTATGTGTCCTTTAGCAGCAGATGAAAAAGTATTAATAAAATCCTCAAGAGGAAGAGAAGTTGAATATTCCTCTATAAGAAACATATATTCAGGAAAAAGTAAGCAGGATGAATATGAAATTTATGCAGATGGAAAATTTGTCAAAGGAAAATTCAGCAAATATCCAAAACAAAAAATGTTAAAGGTTACTTTAGAAAATAATCACGAGATGAAGATTTCTCAAGAACACTTGAACTTTATATTAAATAATTCCAAAGATAATGAAAGAACATTAAAAGGTAAAGAGCTAATTCCAGGAATGTATCTTCCCTACTCTCTCAAAAGTTTTGAAGGGAAAGGAGGAAATAAAGAATTAGGATTTTTTGTTGGAGCTTATGCAGGAGATGGTTCTTTTGATGGAGACACATCAGTAGTGTTTTCTTTAGAAGAAGATAATAAAAAATACATTATATCCAAACTACAAAAAATAGCAGAAAAATATTTTGGAGCACATAGCAATATTTCCAGAAATAAAAAGACAAAACTTGTTACACTAAAAATCCATTCTAAAGCAGCTGTAGGGCTTTGCAAGGATTTTGTTAAGGAAAAAGAAAGAGAAAAGCATTATTCTGCGAAAACATTTCTCAAGAGCAAAGAATTTCGTGAGGGAGTTTTAGAAGGACACTATGCAACTGACGGAGGAAATAGAAATAGGGTTTATACCTCTTCCAAAAAAATGGTAGAATCTTTGAATATGTTAGCTGCAACAATAGGTACAACTACTTGTGTATATAAAGATGATAGAGAAGGAAGGCTCGGAAAAGAACCCAATTATTCTGTCCTGATTTATAAATTAAATAGAGAAAAATACGGGAATGTTTGGTTTAAAAAGAATAATAAACTATGGATGAGAATAAAAAAAGTAAAAGAAATAAGCAACAATACTGCTTATTGTTTTGAAGTTAAAAATGATAAACCTTTATTTACAATAGGAACCACCGGAATATTAACTCATAATTGCAGATTAAGGTTAGATCAAAAAGAATTAAGAAAACGTGGAGGAGGGCTTTTTGGAAGTAATCCTCTTACTGGAAGCATTGGAGTTGTAACAATAAATATGCCTCGTTTAGGATATACTTCTACTGATGAAAATGATTTTTTAAATAAACTTTCAAATTTAATGGAACTAGGAAAAGAAAGTTTAGAAATCAAAAGAAAAACAGTAGAAAGATTTACTGAAAAAGGACTTTATCCTTATTCAAAATTTTATTTAAGAAGTGTTAAACAAAGATTTGGAGAGTATTGGAAAAATCATTTTGGAACTATTGGATTATTAGGAATGAATGAGGCAATCATTAACTTTATGCCTGGAGAAAATATAACAACTGAAAAAGGAAAAGTTTTTGCTGAAAAGGTTTTAGATTTTATGAGAGAGAAACTTGAAGAGTTCCAGGAAGAAACAGGAAATATATATAATTTAGAAGCTACTCCAGGAGAAGGAACTACATATAGATTTGCAAGAAGTGATAAAAAGAAATTTGGAAGAGTTGTTGTTGCAAATGAAGGAGCATACAAAAATGGAAAAGCTGAACCATACTACACAAATTCCAGTCAATTACCTGTAGGACACACTGAGGATATTTTTGAGGCTTTAGAACTTCAAGACCCTCTTCAAACAAAATATACTGGGGGAACAGTTTTCCATGGTTTTGTTGGAGAAAAATTAGAAAAAGAAGCTGTTAAAAAACTTGTAAAGAAAATCTCTGAAAATTTTCATCTTCCATATTTTACAATAACACCTACTTTTTCAATCTGTCCTATTCATGGATATCTTTCTGGAGAACATGAATTCTGCCCAAAATGTGATGCAGAAGCAAAATCCCATCAAACTCAAACAAAAAAAGAAGAAATTCCCACAAACATTCAAAAATAAAAAAGGAGGAAAAAATGACAAACCAAAACAGAACAAAATGCGAAGTATATTCTAGAGTTGTAGGTTATTTAAGACCTGTAACACAATGGAATATTGGAAAGCAAGAAGAATTTAAAGATAGGAAAACTTTTGAAGCTTCAGAATAAGTTTTCCTTTTTTTATTATTTTTATTTTAATTAAAAATCTAATTTAATATGAAAGTCAAACATATACAAAAAACAACATTAATTGATTATCCCGGTAAAATAGCTTGTACCATTTTCTTATTTGGTTGCACATTTAAATGTGGTTTTTGCCATAATCCAGAATTAGTTTTAAAAGAAGAAACTTTAGATATCTCAAAAGAAGAAGTTATAACTTTTCTAAAAAAAAGAAAAAATTATTTAGAGGGGGTATGCTTTACTGGAGGAGAACCATGTTTAAGCTTAGAAAAAGATTTTTTAAAAGAAATAAAAAATTTAAGTTATAAAATTAAATTAGATACAAATGGGAGTTTTCCTGAAAAAGTTAAAGATTTTATTAAAGAAGGTTTAACTGATTTTATTTCTATGGATTTCAAAAGTTCATTTGAAAGATATCAGGAAATAACTAACTCTAATATTGAAACTGAAAAAATAAAAGATTCTATTAAAATAATTTCAGAAAACTTAGAAGATTATGAATTTAGAACAACAATTTTAGAAGATTTTCATACAGAAAAAGAATTTGAAAAAATGATGAAAGAAATACATGAATTAATTGGAAAAAAAATGAAAAA
>CAZGCP010000059.1:0-4101 GCA_964524525.1 Candidatus Woesearchaeota archaeon | reverse complement strand
CTATATTATATAATAAAATTCCTTTAATGCTTGTTTAAACAGCCTGTTTGTTTTCTTTAAACTCTTGTTTATTAAAATTAAACTTTTTACTCTTATTTAATTTATGGTTTTTTTTATTATTTTTTTCCCTAAATTTTTTATTTTTGAATTTTTTTACTTTTCTTTCCCAATGACTTCTTCTAGGATATGCTTCTTTGATAACTAGTTCTGTTCCAGCAACTTGCCTTTTATTCATTTCTGCAATTGCTCTTTCTGCATTAAGCTCATCTTCAAAAGAAATAAAACAATAACCCTTATTTTTTCCTGTTTTTTTGTTTTTTATTATTTCAACATCAATTATTTTTCTATATTGATAGAAGATTCTTCTTAACAAAGCCTCATCAAATCTTTCAGGTATATTTCCAACATAAATCCTATAAGTCATATTTAAATAAGGTGTTTCTGCGATTTAAAGTTTGTTATACAAGAGAACATTCTTCAAAAGATTAATAAAGCAGTTCGTATAATCTCCAATATGAAAAAAGAGGTTAAAAAAGATTCCAGTATAAAAGCAGTTATTTTTGATATTGGAGGGGTTCTTTTTTTAGGGGATAAGAAAGTAAAATATGGACACCAAAACATAAATGTTCATGAATATTTATCTAAAAAATTCAATTTAAGTTTGAAAAATTGGTTTGAATTAATTGAAAAAGATTATGAAAAAGCAATAACAGGAGAACAATCTAAAAATAAAATTTTAAACAGCCTGTCCAAAAAATTAAACACTTCTTCTGAAAAATTAGAAAAATTATTTATTAAGGCACATAAAAAATATTTTAGAAAGAACAAGGGTTTATTCAATCTTGCAAGAAAATTACAAAATAAAGGATATTTAATTGGAATTTTATCTGATCAAACACATTTTTCTTATGATGCTTTAGTCAAAAGAAATGGTTTTGATTTTTTTGATTCAGTTGTGATTTCTTGTGAAGAAGGAATGAGAAAACCAAATAAAAAATTTTATAGATTGCCTAAAAAACAATTAGAAAATATAAAGAAAATATCTTATAGGGAAATGGTTTTTATTGATAATAGAAAATGGAATTTAAAACCCTCAAAAGAATTAGGAATGAAAACCATTCATTACAAAAATAACAAACAAATTATCGAAGAATTAAACAAATTACTAGGTAAACAGTCTGTTTAAACAGACTGTTTATTCTTAATTTTCAAGGAGAAAATGCAAAATAAGAAATCATTTTTTAGTGTTCATAGGGATTTAGAAAAAGAAACAAAAAATTGGTGGAGAATAGCCAATTATACTTTTTATGGTTTGGATATGAGTAAAAAAATTCCTAAAACTTTTTTAAAAAAAATAAAAAATAAAAAATATTCCGAAGTAAAAGATTTAATAAAAAATTACATAAGAAAAAATAGACAAAAATATCAAAATAATTTTATTTGGTTAAAGTATGAATTTTTACCTTATTTACAAAAAAAAGAAAATAGGATAATATCTAAATTAGATAAAATCCATAACAAAAAGTTTCCAGTAAAATTTGTTAAATTATACTTTTCTTCAATAGGATTAGGTTATTATGGAAAAGAGAAAAAAGGTTTTTGGATAAATATCTCTGGAGGTTATAGAAATAAAGATTTTGTGACGGGTTGGATAATTCATGAATTAATGCATTTGTATTTTGGAAAATATTATAGAAAAATTTGTTTTAGTAAGGGATTGAGTTTACAGGAAACAGAAGATATAAAAGAAGCATTTCCAGTTTTAATTAATTTTGAATTTAAGGATTTAATTAAAGAAAAAGATAGAGGTTATGAAGAACATGAAGAAATAAGAAAATTTATCTTAAAAGAATGGAAGAAAAATAATGGTTTTGAAAATGTTTTGAAAAAGACAATTAAATTTTATAAATCTAAAAAATGACTCCCGAAGAATTCTTAAAAAAATTAGAAGTAGAATTAAAAATTTCAAAAAACTCAGATTATACTATAAAAAATTATGTAAAATCAAATGAACAGCTGTTTAAACACCTGAATAAACAACCAGAACAAATTACAGAAGACGATGTTAAAACCTATGTTGCTGAAAAACTTAATAATTCTTCTGCTTCTTCAATTATCTTGTTTCTTTCTGCTATAAAATATGCTTTTTCTTCTATTCTAAAAAAAGACTTAACTTCTACAATAAAAAGACCTAAAAGAGATAAAAAAATCCCTGTTGTTTTAATGAAACAAGAAGTAAAAGAAATTATTAATTTATTAGATAATGAAAAATCTCGTTTAATGGTATCTTTAATGTATGCTTGTGGATTAAGAGTTTCTGAACTAACTCATTTAAAAATTAATGATTTAAATTTTAATGAAATGATAGGTTTTGTAAAAAATGGTAAGGGAAGGAAAGATAGAGTATTTAATATTCCAACATTTTTAGAAGAAAGCCTTAAAGAACAAGTTGAAAAACAAAAAAAACAAGAAAAAGAGTATCTTTTTACAGGACCTAAAGGCCCTCTATCATCAAGGAATTTACAAAAAATTGTTTCTTCTGTTGCAAAAAGAGCTGGAATTAATAAAGAGGTTCATTGTCATACTTTAAGACATAGTTTTGCAACACATCTTTTAGAATCTGGAACAGATTTAAGAAAAATACAAGAGCTCCTTGGACATAGTGATTTATCTACAACCCAAATTTACACCCATATTTCAACAGAAGAACTCAAAAAAATTAAATCTCCTATAGAAGAATTTAATGAAAATGAATAAAAAATGTGAAAAATGTGGGTATGAATCTGAAGAAAACAAACCAAAAAGAGGACTTTATTTTTGCAGTGTTTGTTATACTTTTGCTCCTGACTCCCCAGAAAAACTTGATGAATTTATTCAAGAAAAAATCTCCTCAGAAAATTTAGATTCTTTTAGAAAATATTCTGGATTTAGAGGACAAAAACAAAAAAAAGGAATGTTGGAAAAATCATCTAAAGGAAATCATGTTTCAAGAGTTCCTTTTGGATATAAATGGGATTTTGAAAATAAAAAAATAATTCCAGCTGAAAATTATTTGGAAGTTGAAGAAATTTTTGAAGAATTTTTACAAAAAGACATAAATCTTTCAAAATTATCAAAAAAACACAATCTCTCAATTAATGGTTTAAAAAAAATTCTAAGAAATTTTGTTTATTTAGGAAAAGTAAAATTTGATGGACAAATTCATCAAGGAAACCACAAAGCAATAATTTCTCCTGTTTTATTCAATAAAGTTCAGGATAAATTAGACAGGATTAGTAAGAAAAATAAAACTATTTCCTAGAATTTTATTTCTTAACCTTTGATTTTAGTTGGATTTCTTTTGAAAAATACAAATAATTAAAAATGCAAAACTACCGCTTAGAAGATTGACGTTTTGCTCTAGCTTTAGAATCTCCAGGTTTGTAAGCTTCTTTTCTTCTTACATCAGCAACTAAAAGATTTCTATCATAATCTAAGTAAGCTTTTTCTACTTTTTTTGAATTTGTGTATTTAAGAATAGCTCTTGCCAAAGCAAGTCTCGCAGCTTCTATTTGCCCTTTTTCTCCTCCGCCTTTAACAGTGATTACAACATCAAAATCCTTTTTTCCTAAAATTTTTTCAGCAATTATTATTGGCTCCTTAACTCTTAATTTATCAAATTCTTGATAATTTTCTGGATTTTTATTATTAATTGTGATTTTTCCACTTCCTTCAGATATAACTGCTCTTGCTATTGCAGTTTTTCTTTTTCCCGAAGCAATTATTTTTTTTGGCATTTTATTTTTTTATTATTTCTTTTAGTTTTCTATATTTATATTTTGGTTTTGATTTAATCTCAATCATTTCTTTTCCTTCAAACTCTTTAGGAATGTTTTTATAACATTTTATTTTTTTCAATGCTTCTTTTCCCCTACCTTCCCTATGGTTTGGAAGCATTCCTCTTATTGATCTTTTAACATATTTTTGAATATCTCTTGAAACTTTAGGTCCTTTTTGACTACTCCCCACTTTTGATCTTTTTTCAAAAAATTCTTCTCTTAAATTTTTTTTATTCCCTGTAATTATAATTTCATCACAATTTACAACAGAAACTTCTTCTCC
>CAZGCP010000058.1:0-4149 GCA_964524525.1 Candidatus Woesearchaeota archaeon | reverse complement strand
CTCTTCAAAGAGATATCTTAAAAAAGATTTTACCAGAGATAACAAAAAAAGGTCCAAGTAATTTGGAAATTATTGGTGAAAATAGTTTTAATTTAGAAAACAAAATAAGGGAAGATATTATTAAATTATATACTTTGTTTGGACAAGACCCAATTTCTTATGAAAAATGGTGGAATGAAATTTGTGAAGCATATGATATGTTTCCAGAACATAAAAATCATTTATATTAATTTAACTAACCCAACTTTCTCTTAACTTCATTTTTAGCAGATTCTAATTTTTTTTGGTGGTTTTTCAAAAATTCATTAATTTTTCCAATAGTATAATTTTTTAGCTCTCCTGTCATCATCTCACCTTTTTTATATAACTCCTCAATTTCTTTTAATTTCTTATCATCTTGTTCAAAAAACATTTTTAGATATTGGAAAGGAACATCTATATCAGGATTTCCTCCTTTCTTTTTATGTTCTTCTAAAGTTGGCTGTCCTCCAGAAAAAGCATACTTGTTAATTTTCTTTTTTACTTCTGAAGGAGAATCTGTTAAAGCAATATAAGAATTTTCCTTTGAAGAAGACATTTTTCCGCCCCCTAAACCAGGCATAAAAGTATGATAACTAGAACTTAACTGAACAAAATCTGTTTTTGAATAATTAGTATATCTTTTCAAGATATCTCTTGCAAGTCGTATATGAGGGTCTTGATCAATCCCAACAGGAATTAAAACAGGAAGCCCCTTATTTTCCTTACCTTCAAACTCATTTAATTGAGGATGAATCATATCTGAAGCTTGTAACAAAGCAGAACTCATTTTTCCAGGAGTAATTTCTCCATAAACAGCTTTAAATTCAGCAAAAGTAGAATGTCTTGATAATAAATTTTGTAATTCATAATATTTATTTGCTTTTTGAGGGTTATCGCTCCTATGACTCTGAAAATAAACATCAGCTTTATTTAAATCCAAACCAAGAGCAACATAATTAGAAATATACTCCATTGCATTTTTTCTTGCTTCTTCTAAACTCAAACCACGAGCATTATAAGATTCTAAATCAGCAACAGCAATATAAACCTTAGCTCCTAATTTTTGCCAAAAAACAAATTGTTGTGCAACAAGCATATGCCCGATATGAAACTTACCTGTAGGCATTAAACCAGTCATCATAACAAAAGGTTTTTTATTTTTAACAGCATCTAAAATTCTTTGAATATCTCTTTGAGCAAAAACAATCCCTCTTCTGAATAAAACACTTTCCTTAAAAACATCTGGAAGTTTTTTCATTGGTTTTACTCCAAATTCTTTTACAAGCTTATCATAATTAACTTCACCAGAAACTTCCCAAGGATCAAATTTTTCACTCTTTTTCATAAAAGTATTAAAAAACTATTATTTAAAAATTAAACGATTAAAAACAATATTTTCCAAAAGATTGTTTTAATTATAAAAAAGTAACAAATACAAAAGATTTTTAAATTAGGATGTTTTTTAAAAACTATGGATAAAAAGAAAATTTATAAGGAATTGAATTTGCCAAACCCTACAATCAGAGAAAGATTTATTCCTAAATTTAATATAAGGACTTTAAATAGTCTTCAAAAGAAAACTATTCGTTTTGATGCTCCTGGTTTTTTAAAAGATGATATTGAATATCAAGTAACAGGGGGGCAGGGATATCAAAATCCTCATGAAAAAAACAGAGAAAATATTTCAAAAAAAGAATTATTAGAGTATTTAAAAGAAAAAGAGGAAAAAGTGTTAAAAAAAGAACAGGATTTAAGGTCTAATCAGATTTATAATTTGTTTACGAGAGCAGAAGAAAATGAGAAGATTCTCTATGAACAAAGAATGGAATGGAAACATTTAACTCAAAAGGTCGAGAAAATTTGGGGAGATATTAGAAAAATAACAGAGAATGGAATAGAAACAGAAAAAGGATATAATTTAAATTTATTCTTAAAAGGAGCATCAGAGAAAGACATTGAAACTAAGGATGTATTGGTACAAGAAGACGGATATCAATTACTTAAAAAAGGGTGTGCAGAAAAAATTGCTGAAGAGAGAGATAATTACAAGAACAAGGTTGGAAGTCAGGAAGAACATTATGAAAACAAATTAGCCCAAAAAGACAAAGAAATAAAAAATCTTAAAAACAAACTAGGTAAGAACAATAAAAAAGGACTTCTTTCAAGACTTTTTGGATAAAATTATTTCTTACCTTCTAAATCCAAATAAGCTTTAGCTTGAGACAAAAACTCATCACAAATTCCAATTAATTTGTCTTCAATTTGATCAATTCTTGAAGGAATTACAAACTTTTCATAAATTCCTCTCCACATTTTTTTAGCTGCACTAGTCTCAAATTTTCCTTTATAATCTCTTTCAACAGTCCCTTTCATACTAATTTCAACAGAACCTTTATTTGTCTTTACTTTCACTCCTCCTTTATTAATTTCTACTTCAGTTAAACCGATAATTCTGAATTTAACTTTTATTGCATACCTAAAATAATCTGTAATCTTCTTTTTACCATTCCATTCAATTTCCATTTCCTTTGAATTACCTTTAACTTTTTCAACATATTTTGATTCTTCCATCTCAAACCCTTCTTCATCAGCTAACCACTCATAGCAAAATTTATAGAAGTCTGAGAACTTGAAATATCCATCATACTTAACCTTACTTGAAAACACATCTTCTTTTTCAACCATATTTTCACCTATGAAATGGCATTTAAATATTCTTCGGATAGTTAATTTTATTAATAGGCTTAAATTTCCTTATATATGCCACACCAATGTGTTAAATGCTCAAAAATTATAGATGTAGGAAGTAAGGAATTAATAGAAGGATGTGATAGTTGTGGAGGAAAATTCTTTTTTTATATTAGGGATGAACAACTAGAAAAGGTAAAAGAATCTCCACCCTTACAAGTTCCTGATGAAGAAAAAGAAGTAATTGAAAAGGATATTAGAGAGATGGCAGGAATAACTGACGAAGATCAACCAGTTATTTTGGATTTAGAATCAGTCAGAGCAACAGGAGAAGGAAAATTTGAATTAGATGTGGTGAATTTATTTAATAAAAAAAGACCTTTAATTTATAAGTTTGAAGAAGGAAAATACATAATTGACTTGGCTTCTACATTTAATAAAAATAAGAAAAAGAAAAATGAATAAAAAATTAAATAGTGTTCTTAGTCAAGCATTAGAGGATATAAATCCCCCTGAAAAAGAATTAAAAGAAATGGATTCTGTATTAAAATCTTTCTTGAAAAAATTAAAAAAGAAGATTTCTTCTAAAAACATAAATGCAGAAGTTTTTCTTGGAGGAAGTTTTGCAAAAAATACTTTAATAAAAAAAGATATTTATGATGCAGATATTTTTGTAAGATTTAATAAAAAATATGAAAATATTTCCCCAATTTTGAAAAAGATTTTAAAAGGATTAGGAAACACAAAGACAATCCATGGTTCAAGAGATTATTATAGAATAAAAATAAAAAATAATTACTTTTTGGAAGTAGTCCCGGTTAAAAAGATAAGTAAGCCACAGGAAGCAGAAAACACAACAGATTTATCTTATGCTCATGTCAAATATATAAATAAAAAAGTAAAAACAAAAAAGACATTAGAACAAATAAAACTCGCAAAAGCTTTTTGCCAATCCATAGGATGTTATGGGGCTGAGTCTTATATTAATGGTTTTTCAGGATATGCTTTAGAAGTTTTAATTTCCCATTACAAAACATTTGAAAAATTTTTAAGAGAGTTATCTAAAAAAAGAAAAGATAAATTAGTTTTGGATGTTGAAAAAAATTTTAAATCAAAAAAAGAAATTTTAATGAACATAAATTCTTCAAAATTAGAATCTCCAGTAATTTGTGTTGATCCTACTTATAAACAAAGGAACATTTTGGCTGCCTTATCAAAAGAAACTTATGAAAAATTCAAAGAAAAGGCAAAAGAATTCTTAAAAAATCCAGATATAGGATTTTTTAGAAAAGAAAAAAAAGACATATCAAAAATAAAACAAAATGCAATAAAAAATAATCATAATTTTACTTTAATTGAAACAAAAACAAATAAAACCCCTGGAGAAGTTGCAGGAGGAAAATTGTTCAAGTTCTATAATCATTTTTTAGAAGAAATTTC
>CAZGCP010000057.1:1449-4185 GCA_964524525.1 Candidatus Woesearchaeota archaeon | reverse complement strand
CGTTGGTTTTAAATATGCTTTTATGGTAAGATTTATAAATAATGGAAAATTAATTTAATTATGGAAAAAATAATAAAATTTGACAACCAAGGAAGACTATATATCCCAGAGGAAATGAGGAAGATTTTAAGGTTTAAATCATTAGTCGCTAAATTAACAGAAGGAAAAATTGTTCTTGAACCAATAGAAGAAAACCCGATTGAAGCTTTAGGAAAAATAGGAAAAGATAAATTAAAAGAAAAATCTATCAAACAATTAAAAAAACAAGCAAGAAAGGATATTGAAAATGAAGCAGGTAAAAAAGTACGCAGATAGTGATTTCTTTCTCGGATTAATGAAAGATTCTGATTGGTTAAAAGAAAAAGCTAAAAAGATATATAATCAAAACAAAAATGAAATTTATATAACTCCTTTTACAATCGCAGAGCTAATGATTGTTTGTAAAAGAGAAGAAATTCCCATTAAAAAAACCCTTATTCAAATATCAAGGATTGCTAAACTTGAGAGTATTTCATGGAATGTGTTTTTTACTGCTTGTGATTATATAGGGAAAGGAGCCACGATTTTTGACGCTTTGATTATGGGTTTTTGTGGGAAAGAAAATCAGATAATTAGTTCTGACAACATTTACAAAAAATTTGATTTTGATGTTCTCGATTTAAGAAAATAATTTTATATACTCCTTTTTCTTTTATAAAGTCATGGCAGAAAAAACAAAAATAACATTTTTAGGAACAGGATATGCTGTTCCAACAAAAAAAAGAAATCATACTTCAATCTATCTTCAATATAAAAATGAAAACATATTAATTGATTGTGGAGAGGGAACACAAAGACAATTCAAAAAAGCAGGACTAAGTGCCCATAAAGTCAATAGAATTTTGATAACTCACTGGCACGGAGACCATGTTCTAGGACTTCCAGGATTATTACAATCTCTTGCATTAAATGAATATGAGAAAACTCTCTACATCTATGGGCCAAAAGGAACGAAAAAATACATTCAAGAAATGATGAAAGCATTCAAATTTGCAGGAGACAAATTCAACATAGAAGTAAAAGAAGTTTCAGGAAAATTTCTAGAAACAAAAGAATTTTTTATAGAAGCTAACAAACTACAACATGGAACCCCTACAAACTCTTATTCTTTTGTTTTAAAAGATAAAATAAGAATAAACAAAGAAAAACTAAAAAAATCAAAACTTCCTGAAGGAAAACATCTTTCAGAACTGCAAAAAGGAAAAGACATAACTTACAATGGAAAAAAATTCAAAGTAAAGGATTTAACCTATAAAGAAACAGGGAAGAAAATATCTTTTGTTTTTGATACTGGTTATTTCAAAGAAATAAAAGATTATGTAAAAAATTCAGATATACTTATTACAGAATCAACATATTCAAAAGAACTTGAAGATGAAGCAAAAGAAAGAAACCATTTAACAGCAGAGCAAGCAGGAAAAATTGCAAAACAATCAAAATCTAAAAAACTCTTCTTGACTCATATAAGTGGAAGATATGAAAACAACTTCAAAAAAATTCTAGAAGAAGCAAAACAAAAATTTGAAAACACCAAAATTGTTAAAGATTTAGATAAGATTGAAATTTAAATACCAAAACAATCTTTATGTCCCAACATACTCTTATATTTCCACATTAATTGGGTTTCACTATAATCAGTTCTTATGCCTAAATCTCCTTTTGATTTTGCATCCTGAACTACAGAACATAATTCCTTCTCTCCTAAATCCTCAATGTATTTTGAATGAATTATAATGCCCATTCCTGTTTCTCTTGCTGAAACAAACTCTCCATCAGACATATAAAATTTATCTTGCCAGACTCTAGAACTATTCTCAAAATAGTAAAACTTTATTGAAATAGGATTCTTTTTGGGAACATCTTGAATAAATTCACTAGATAATAAAGCCTCTTCTACTTTTTGTCTTTCTAAATCAGTAAGAGGGATTGTTTTTATTTTACTTTCAGAATTTGTTACTGTATTATTCAAAGGATTTTGTTTAACTGAACTTGAAGAAACTTCTTTATCATCTTTACTAAAAATCTCCTCTGCAAAAAAGATCAAAGATAATGAAATTCCCAAGACCAAAACAATAAAAATCACAAATAAATACCATTTCATATTTAAAAAACAAGATAAAAATTTATAAGTTTTTCTAATCTTTATTAATCAACTCAAGAAAAAACCCTTCAGGTTTATGTTCTCTAATATAAGTATAAAATTCAGGTTTCTTTTTTATTTTTTCAATTAATCTTTCCTTGATTATTTCCTTATCCTTTTTGCAAGGCTTCCAATTACCTTTGAGTGATTCATTGAATATATTTAAATTAACTTCTTTATTTGCAGAAAAATCTCTCCTTAACATTTCTTTTTTTATTAAATCAAATCTCTTTTTCAGATATTTTAATTTATTCTTAAAAAACTTAATATGTCCTTTTCCTAAACAATATTTCTCAGGAATATTACCCACACAAGAATGTTTTTTAACATACCCTAATAACATAAGAATTTCATTATATTCAGCAATTAAATGCTGGTCTGCAAGATTTTTTGGATTAATTAGATTTATTCTTACCATTTTGAAGAAAGTTGTTTAATTCATAAGACAAGATTTTTTTAAACGCCCCGGACAGGACTCGAACCTGCGACCTACTGCTACCTTCCAAAAAAGATTTAGATAGAAGGCAGTCGCTCTATCCAACTGAGCTACCGGGGCC
>CAZGCP010000057.1:0-1349 GCA_964524525.1 Candidatus Woesearchaeota archaeon | reverse complement strand
CCAAAAAAGATTTAGATAGAAGGCAGTCGCTCTATCCAACTGAGCTACCGGGGCCTACTCTAACTATTATCAACAACCTTTAAAAGTTTTCGATCATTTAAAAAAATATGGAAAAAGAGACACTAAAAAAATTTCCCTTAAAAAAACAATGGGTAATAATGCTTGCCCCTAGTTTTGTAGTAGATTTTTCTTATCCTTCAATAATCTCTAAATTAAGAAAACTTGGATTTGATAAAATAGTAGAGGTTACTTTCGGAGCAAAAATGATTAATAGGGAATATCATAAAACACTTTCAAAATCAGATAAAATGAAAATAGCTTCTGTATGTCCTGGGATTGTAGAATACATAAAAAACAACTATCCAAAATATAAAAAAAACTTAATTCCAGCAGATAGCCCTATGACAGCTATGGCAAAAGTATGTAAAAAAACATATCCTAAACATAAAATAGCTTTTCTCTCTCCATGTAATTTTAAAAAAATAGAAGCACAAAAATGTAAAAACATTGACTTAGTTCTCACATTTAGAGAATTAAAAGAGATAATAAAAAAACAAAAAATAAAATATTCAAGAAAAAAAGAAACATTTGATAAATTCTATAATGATTATACAAAAATATATCCTCTTTCAGGAGGATTAACAAAAACAGCCCATCTCAAAGGAGTTTTAGATAAAAAAAATGTTGCAATTTCAGATGGAATAAATAAAGTTAAAAAACTTTTAGAAAATTCTCCAGAAAAAAAATACAAATTCCTTGATGTAACTTTTTGTACTGGAGGATGTATTGGAGGGCCTAGTGTTACTTCAAAAAAACCAATTCAAAAAAGAAAAAAATCTGTTCTTGATTATATGAAAAAATCAAAACATGAAGATATTCCTGAAGATAAAAAAGGGCTTATTAAATGTGCAAAAGATTTGTCTTTTAAAAAAAATATCTAAAATGTCAAAAAAAGAAATAGTTTCTATAACAAAATGTAATTCTTATGAACAAAAAAAAGTAGACAAAGCAATAGAAAAAGCAATTAATCTTTTAGGATTTAAGTTTGAAAAAAAATCTAAAGTGTTGATTAAACCAAATATTGTAAATGCAAATGTAAAAAATAAAAAAGCAACATATACTCAACCACAAATTATTGATGCAATTTGTAAAATTTTAAAGAAAAATAATTGTAAGATATCCATAGGAGAATCTTCTTTTATGGATACTGATGAATTTTTTAAAAAATCAGGAATTGAAAAAATAGCAAAAAAATACAAAGCAAAAATAGTAATCTTTGAACAAGATAAATTAAAAAAAATAAAAAATCCAAAAAACAAGGCAATAAAAGAATTTCCCATTGCAAAAAC
>CAZGCP010000056.1:0-4310 GCA_964524525.1 Candidatus Woesearchaeota archaeon | reverse complement strand
CCAAGCATAAACAATCCATAACCAAGAGTTGTAACTAATAAGAAGGTTAAACCAACAATAACTATTTTTTTTCTTGAACCAGTATATATCACAATTCCTAAAAGAAAAGTTAAAACCCATAAAGAACAAGGATTAAAACCATCCACAAAAGCAATTAAGGCAGTAGAAACTCCTGCTGACATAGAAGACAATTCTACCTCTCCAACTAAAGGTATATTTATAGTTTGATTTTTTCCAGAAGTTACATCCTCTGGTTTTGTTGTTATTGGTGTGAAAGGTTTTACTCCAGACAAAGGACAAGGACAACCTTCTTCTAAACATGTTTCAATTTCACCTTCAAGGGCTTTTCTTATTGAATCCTCGCCCATAATATATTTATCCCCAATAAAAACAACAGGGTATGCATCGGCTTTAACACCATATTTTTCTTTAAAATCTTGGAATAATTTTTTATCTTTTTCATTACTTACATTATATAAATCAATTTCAATATTGTGTTCTTCGTTTAAATCTTCAAGATAATTTTCTATATTTTTACACTGGTCACATTTATAATCCATAAAAGCATGTAAACATAATTCATTATTTTGGTTTTCTTCTGAGCTTTCTTTAGAACTTCCCTCAGAATAATTTTTATCTTGAAAATCTTCTAAAGCATCTTTTGCTTTATTTTTACAGGGAGTTTCAATACATTTTTCAATGTAATTTTCTATCTCTGGAACCATTGATGAAGAAAATCCTACCCAATTTTTTTCTCCAATAAATGTTGTTGGAACTCCTCTTGCTTTAATTCCATAAGCTTGTGCAACTTCTTCAAATAAAGGAACATTGTCTTGATTATTCCATGTTTCAAATCTCTTTATTTCAATCTCATTTCCATACTTTTCTTCCCATTCTTCTAGATAAGGTTTTTCAGTTTCACAATGAGGGCATCCCTTTCCCCAGAAAAAATAAACTGTTATTTTGTCAGGATCTCCTGATAAACCAGAACTTTCAGAATTTTTTGAAGTAACTTCTCCTGTTATATTATCAGTATTTCCTATAGAAAATATTAAAATCATTGCAAGGATTAAAAATACTGCAATCCCTACACCTCGCTTAAGATATTTTTTATTCATCTCTCCTTTTTTCTTGTTCATTTCCATTTGTTGTTATTTAAATTTGAACATTTTTTTATAAATTGTGTGGATGTTAGGTCCACTTGACTTGTTGCAATTCCTCTTTTTTTATTTTTATTCCTAATGCTGTTCTCTATACTTCTTTATGGAATGAAACCCTTTTTAAATGTTGGTTTCAAAATATGAAACCTTTTATTTAATAAATAAATTCTTTAACTCTTGATTTAGAATAAGCTTATTAGTCATTCCTTGTTTTTCTTTTTCGATTATTCCTTTGGCTTCTAATTTAGAAATAATTCTTGAATTTTTTACTTTATCAAAATCAAGAGATTTAGATATACTGCTTTGAGTTGTTTCTCCTTGATTTTCAATAAAATGTTTTATAACTTTTCTTTCATCCTTTTCAAGTAAATCTAATACTTTCAAAACATTTTTTTCTATGTCTTTTTTTTCTTTAATAAAATTAACACTCAAAATATAATAAGTTATTAAACCTACAAAAAGTCCTAAAGAGGAAAGTGAAACAATCATCACCCACGGAGGGAGGTTACACCCACAAGCAGCTGAAAAATTTTCAGTAGTGTAAAAAACTGCAAAAGAAACTGTAAAAACAAAAAAGGCTATAATTCCAAAAATTAAAATGAGAGGTTTTATTTTTTTTCTTTCCATTAATTATTGATATAAATAAATGTTTATAAATATTTTTAATTTAAATTAAATAATTAATTGCTTTTTAATAATTTTAGTGATTTTAAAATATCAAAAATTTTTTTATTAGAAATATAATAATAAACTTTTTTTCCTTTTCTCCTTGATTTTAAAATTCCTGCTTTTTTTAAAACATCTAATTGAATTGATGTTGTGGATTGAGTTCTTTTAATATGAGGATATATTTCGCAAACACACTTTTCTCCTTTTAATAAAAATCTAACAATTTTAAGTCTTGTTTCATCTGCAAGTGCTTTTAATAATTGTATCTCTTTTTTCATATTATAATTAAGAAGAGTAATATTATAAATTTATCTAAGCTTTTTTATAAAATTTTTATAGGGATAAGTATCTAAGAATTTAAAATCAAAAAACTACATTTTTTGAACATAACCTTGTTTTGGTTGAAAGATTATGCTATTCTTTTTTAATTCTGTTATTGCATCTTCTATTTCATCCTTTGTTAATTCATTTTCAAGTTCTTTTTTAATTTCTTCAATAGGAATTAGTTCTCCAAGTTTTTCTTCAAGTTCTGTTATCTTATTTCTTACTGTAAAAACTTTACTTCTTTGTGAGGAAGAAAAAGTATTCCCTATCCTATCAATATCAAAAGTTTTAGATTCATAATCATATCCTACTTGTTGTAAATAGTATTTCATTAAATCAATTGCTTCTTCTGCATCACTTGTTTCCACATAATCACTTAGACGAGCTCTTGCACAGGCTTCTGCCATTCTTACTAATGATTGTAATTGACGAGCAGATATAGGTATTGGCCTTACTTCTGAATCAGATGAAACAGGTTTATTTCTTAAATCTACATAAAAATTTTTTAACATATCAGAGGCTTCTTCTGTTAAATCTGGAGATACTTTTTGTTTTGCATATGCAACATATTTTCTAAATAATTCTCTTGGAACAAGCATTTCTCCTGTACCTCTTTTATGCCCTTCTAAAACATGGTCTGCTATTTTTGTGTCTTTTTCTTTATTAGGTATGTCTCTTAATGTGAAGATGATATCAAATCTGTTTATTAATGTGGGAGGCAGTTCTATTTGTTGAGCTATTGATTGATATGGGTCAAATCTTCCGAATTTTGGATTTGCAGCTGCTAATACAGAAGTTTGAGCTCTTAAAGTTGCTTGGACATTTGCTTTGGAAATTGTAACTGTTTGTTGTTCCATTGCTTCGTGCATTGAACTTCTGTCTTCAGGATTCATTTTTTCTAATTCATCAATACAAACTAATCCTTTATTTGCTAAAACCATTGCACCTGCTTCTAAAGACCATCCCCTAAGATACTCGTCTCTTACAACAGTAGCTGTTAATCCTGCTCCACTTGCTGATTTACCTACAACGTATCTTCCTTTTGGAGAAATATCTGCCATAAATCCTAAAGTAACTGATTTTGCTACACCTGGATCACCAATTAATAAAATGTGCATATCTCCTCTCTTTTTTTGACCATCTTTTGATTTTTTTTCTACCCCTCCAAATAATTGTAATACTAATGATTTTTTTATTTCATCATATCCCCACACACTTGGAGTTATACTTTGAGTTAATTTGTCAACTACTTCGGGATCTTGTGCAAGTTCCTGTATTTGTCTTTCATCTTCATCATTTATATCTAATTCTTCAAAAGTCTCTTCCATTTGAATTAAATTGTTAACTTCAATTGCTAATTCAAATCTTGTTGATAACCCTCCTGTTGATAAAGGAACTGGAACTTCTTTTAAAACACCCATAACTTTTATTCTACTACCCGGAGTTGTTTTTTCTTCCATTTGAGGTTCAACTAAATCTTCTTTTAAAAAAAGATTTATTCTTTTTGGTTGTTCTCCTCCTGAAAGAGCTTCTGGAGGTTCTTCAAGAACAAGTCTTTGTGTGTCTACCATTTCTTTGGAGATTAATTTGAATCCGCCTCTTCTTCCACAAGAACACCTTGTAGGTTCTCTAAATTTTTTTTCAGTTTGTAATACTGAAATAACTGTTCCACAACTAGGACATTCAAATTTAGCATTTACAACTTGAGGTCTTACATCTGATGCTTGTCTTATAATACCTTCAATTATAATTAATTCATCGAGATTTTTGGAACGAATGTTTCTTACTTTGATGCTTAAATTTTCAGGTATATTTTTTAGCCTTACTCTTGCTTTTCTTAACATTCCTTGTTGTTCTATTGCTTGTTCTACAATTGAAATTGTTTCTTCTGGATAAGAGATTATTTCATCTGCAAGTAATTTTGAGAATTCAATAAGATTCATAAAATCTATATAAACTACATTTTTACCTTTCCGCACAGATTCACCTAAATCTTTTTTATTATGGTCAAAAAATTTCTTTGCTTCTATTAATAATTCTTCTTTTTTTAATTCCCCGTTTTTGATTGGATTATTTTCTGATTCCATATATATTTAGGTTATAATTGTTTTTTATAAATTTGTGTGATTAATTATCAGGAATTTAGTAAATTATTTA
>CAZGCP010000055.1:0-4340 GCA_964524525.1 Candidatus Woesearchaeota archaeon | reverse complement strand
ATCCAGATATATTTATTTCTTCATTAAATAATCTTTCCAAATGAAACTTTCATTTAAGGGAGCAATTTTTGATTTAGATGGGGTTATTACAGATACAGCTGAAATCCATTTTAAAGCTTGGAAAAAAATTTTTGATTCTTTTTTAAAAAAATATTATGAAAAAGAGAAAAAAGAATTTGTGCCCTTTACAAAACAAGATTATTTGAGATATGTTGATGGGATTCCTCGTTATAATGGGGTGGAAACTTTTTTAAATTCAAGAGAAATAAAAATTCCCGAGGGTTCTGAAAAAGATTCAGAATTAAAACAAACAATTTATCGCTTGGGAAAAAATAAAAATCATTATTATAGAGAATTAATAGAAAAAGAAAAACCCAAAGTTTTTGATTCTACTGTTTCCCTAATAAAAAAATTAAGAAAAAATAATATTAAAATAGCAATAATTTCTTCAAGTAAAAATTGTAAATTAATTTTAAAAAAAACAGGACTATTAGGTTTAGCAGATAAGATTATAGACGGAGTTGATTCAAAAGAACTTGGATTAAAAGGAAAACCAGAACCAGATATTTTTTTGAAAGCTTCAGAAAAAATGGTGTTGAAACCTGGAGAATGTTTTGTTGTTGAAGATGCAGTGCAAGGGGTTTTAGCTGGACAAAGAGGGAATTTTGGATTAGTTATTGGATTACAAAGAGGAAATGAAAAACTAAAAACAGCAGATATGGTTATAAAAAATTTAAAGAAATTTTCTGATTTGGTTAAATTAGAAAAAGAATTCATAAAAAATACTAACAGAAAAAAATGGGAATTAAATTATTATGATTATCTTCCTGAAAAAGAAAGAATTAGAGAAACACTTTGCACTATAGGAAATGGTTATTTTGGAACAAGGGGGTGCTTCATAACCCAAGATATTTCTAAACCTGATGAACATTATCCTGGAACTTATATCAATGGGATTTATAATAAGGCAAAAAGCAAAATAAAGGGAAAGGAGATTTATAATAGTGATTTTGTTAATCTTCCTAATTGGTTGTCATTTAAAATAAAAATAGGAAGAGAATATTTAGATTTTTTTGATTCTGAGATTTTACACTACAAAAGAACCCTCAATATGAAGGAGGCTATTTTAAAACACGAAATAAAAATAAAAGATAATCAGAATAGAATTACAAAAATAAAAACAGAGAGATTTGCAAGTATGTCAGAAAAAAATCTTGGAGTATTAAAAATAAAATTTATTCCTATTAATTATTCTGGAAAAATAAGTTTTATTTCTGGAATAGATGGAGAGATAAAAAATTTAAATGTTGAGAGATACAGAATGTTAAATCAAAACCATTTAAATATAATTTCAAAAAAATATATTAAAAATAATCTAATACAATTGAATTCACAAACTACTGATTCAAATTATGATGTTTCAATTTCAATAAAAAATCATTTAAAATATTTGAAGAACTATAAAATAAATAAGATTTCTAAAAAGAATTTTATTGGAGAAGAATTTAATTTTGATTCTGAAAAGGAAAAAGAGTATTGTTTTGAAAAAATATTTTCAATATATACTTCTAAGGAATCTCAAAATCCAGAAAAGGATTCTAAAAAAAGTCTTTCAAAAAAAGAGAATTTTGATTATTTGTTTAAGAAACACAAGAAATCTTGGAAAAGTATATGGGATGTTGCTAAAATAAAAATTTCTGGAGATTTAGAAATACAAAAACTAATACACCTTAATGTTTATCACTTATTTACGACTTTCTCAAAAAACTCAAAAGGACTAGACATTGGAATGCCTGCAAGAGGAATTCATGGAGAAGCTTACAGAGGACATATCTTTTGGGATGAAATTTTTATACTCCCTTTTTATTTGATTAATTTTCCTGACATTGCAAAAGAGCATCTTATTTATAGATACAATAGATTAAAACAAGCAAAAGAATATGCAAAATCAGAAGGTTATGAGGGAGCAATGTTTCCTTGGCAATCTGCAGATACTGGAGAAGAGGAATCTCAAAAAATTCATTATAATCCTGTTGGAGATTCTTGGGATTTAGATTTAAGTAGAAATCAAAGACATGTTTCAATTGCAGTGTTTTACAATTTTTGGAAATATTATTCTTTAACCCAAGATAATGAATTTATGAAAGATTATGGTTTAGAAGTTTTAGTAGAAATTGCAAAATTTTGGACAAGTATTTCAAAATACAATAAAAATACAGGAAAATATTATATTGAAGGAGTTATGGGGCCTGATGAATTTCATGAAAAATATCCTAATTCCAAAAAACCCGGATTAAAAGATAATGCGTATACAAATATAATGGTTTCGTGGTTATTAAAAAAAACACTTAAATTACTTTCTGATTTTAATAGGGAAAATTTTATTTCAGAAAAAGACAAAATGAAATATAAAAATATTTCAGAAAATTTGAATATAAATTCTGAAGAAGGAATTGTTGAGCAATTCAAAGGTTATTTTAATTTAAAAGAAATTAATTGGAGTAAATACAAAAAAAAATATGAGGATATTCATAGGATGGACCGGATTTTAAAAGCAGAAGGAAAATCTCCAGATTCTTATCAAGTAACAAAGCAAGGAGATTTCTTAATGTTATACTACCTTCTTCAAAGAAAAGAAGTAACTTCATTATTAAAAGATTTAGGAGTTAATATTAAGAAACCAAGAAAATTTCTTGAAAGAAATTATGAATTTTATCAATCCAAAACAAGTCATGGTTCTACCTTAAGTAGTATTGTTCATGGAATTATTGCTTTTCATTTAAATAAAGAAAAACAAGCAAGAGAGTTTTTTGAAGAAGCTCTTAAAAGTGATTATTCTGAAAAAGATTCAACTGCAGAAGGGATACATTGTGGAATTATGGCTGGAAGTTTGGATTTTATTATAAGAATTTATGCAGGAATTGATTATTCAAATAAAATATTGCATATAACCCCTAAAATTCCTAAAGATTGGGGGGAAATTTCATTCCAATTAAAGCATAGAAAAATTAATTATTATTTTGTAATTGACAATAAACAAATAAAAATAAAAACTAATAAAAAAGCTAAATTAAATATAAATGGAAAAGAACACTTTGTAGATAAATTCAAAAAAATTAAACTTAATTAGTTTTTCTCATAATTGAAAATTCTTTTATAAATTTCCTTTTCAATATTTTTCATTTTTTCAATATTTTTATGTCTCAAATTTCCTTCTGGAGTGCCTAGTTTAGGAATTCTTTTATATTTATCCCAAACTGCTTTAACTTCTCCTGAGAGATTTTTGTATTCTTTTAAAAAATTTGTTGTAGATTTATTTGAGTTTTCAACTAATTCAGGAATTTGTCCATTTCTTTTAAAACCAAGGTATTCATAATATAAATCTCCTAAATTTTCTTTTGATTTTTCTACTAAACTAGAGTATTTTTCTATTAGCCTTTCACAGCTCCTTATTCTGCCTATCTGTTTATCCTTAGAATTATTTAATAATCTTGATTGTGCATTGAGACTTTTACTAGAAAGATCATATTTTCTTTTATTTATGATTAATTCTTTATCTAATTCAACTTTGTTCCAATTACTATATTTTGTTATCATGTTAATTATAAAATGGTAACAACCTTTTTAAGATTTTGTATAGTTAAGAATTAATTTTAATTTCTTATTTTTTTTGAACAATAAGATTTCTCTTATTTATCTTGTTTAGTGTTAGATATTTTTCCTTTCCAGTATTCATATTTTTAATCTTGAATTTTTTTTGTTTGACTTCCTGTGCTCCCACAAATATGACTTGTTGTATGTTATAGGAATCTGCATAACTTAAAGCTTTGGATGGTTTTCCATAATAAACTGAAACTCTTGACCCTTGCTTTCTTAGTTTTTGAGCTATTTTTATTGCTTGCTTATCTTCATTTAATGAGACAATTAAGACACTATTTCTTTTTATTTGAATTTTGTATAATTTAGAAATTCTTTCTAAACCAAAAGAAATTCCAGTGCATTGAGTATTATTAAATTCATAACTTCCTCCAGCTGTAATTGTTTCTTTTATCTCTTTAGTTTTAATTTCCCATATATTTCCATTATAATAACCCAACCCTCTTGCAAGGGAAGGAGAGAATTCAATATACTTATCAAGATTGTAATTTTTAAGGAATTCTTTTAATTCTTTGATTTCAGAATAAGACTTGTATTTTTCAAAATACTTTTCTTTTTGTTTGAATTCATCCAATATGTCTTCACAATCAAATTTTTTTAATTCTTCTTTTACTTCTTTTTCAGGTTTTTTATCAAGTTTATCTATAATTTTTATTACTTTTTCTTTTTCTCTTATTTTCTTT
>CAZGCP010000054.1:0-4355 GCA_964524525.1 Candidatus Woesearchaeota archaeon | reverse complement strand
TTCTTAAACTCCTCATTCCAGACAAACTTCCTGAAAGGGATTTTCCTGAATAAGGTTTATTTTCTAAAGTTTTAAGTTTTTTAATAATTTTCTTTTTTTCAGAATTATCTAATTTTTTTAGAAATTTTTTTGCAGAATCCTGTAGAAAAACTTCATACATTTTATTCTCCTAGTTCTTTTTCAATTTCTTTAAGAGGTGTCCCATAATTTCCTTTTTGTATGTTTTCAAGAGATTCAGCAATTTCCCTCATTGTTTTGGGATTAGAAAGTATTTCTATTGTCTCATTATCAGAATTCTTTTTATTCTTTAATTCAGAAATCAACTTGATAAACAATTGGTTATAAGTTTCTCTAGGATAATCTTTTAATTTATCAAGATTTTTTTTAACATCTGTTGATACTTTTATTGTAGTTTCCATATACTTCGGTATACTTAAGTATATTTAAATTTTTCTATCTTCTTCCAGGCATTCCACCTGGAGGGCCTCCAGGACCTTGAGGAGTCATTTTCTTAATTCTAAAACTATAATTCCCCTCGTCGTCAGCAAAGGCATTTAAAATTAAATTTCCAATAACAATCTTTGTTGCACCTTCTTCATTTAAAGGAATCATTGCTTTTTTAGAAAATTTATCTAAAACTTCTTTTATTTCTTCTTTACTAAAACTTAATCCAGTGGGTTTTGTTCCCATAGTTCCATGAACAACAATCCCTTGATCTATCCCAGGACATTCAATTTCAAGAACATTTGGATCTTTTACAAAAGCATCTAACTTTCCTAATTCTATATCTGCTTTACTAGGAGTAGGTTTTAAATATTTAAATCTTTCAGGAAGTTTAGGTTCTGGGATATTCAAAACTCTTCGTCCTTGAGGAATAGAATGTCTTTTTTGAAGTTGTTGAGGCACAGTTTCTATTTGTTTAGAAAGTTCTTTTGATTTTTCAGTAGGCTTTTCAATTTCTTTTTCTTTTCTTATTTTTTCTATAGGTTTATATTTTCCTTCTTTTGCTTTCTTAAGAATATTTTTTAATCTAATTAAAGCTCCTCCTCCAGAATTTTCAATTAATTCCCTTGTAAATTCTAAAAGAAACAACTCTTTAAATTTTTCAGACTCTAGAATTACTTTTTCTCCCATTCTTATGCTAATGATTTTTTATAGCCCTGAAACCCCTGCCCAGTTCTTTGAACATTTTGTCCTTGAGGAGGTCTTTGTTGTTGGGATTGCGGAGGACCTTGTTGTTGAGTTGGAGGTCTTTGTTGTTGGAATTGCTGAGGACCTTGTTGAGGAGGTGTCTGAGGAGATTGCGGTTGTTGTGGGGTAGGCTTTGTTTGAGGAGTTTCTTCCTCTTCTGAAATACTTTCATGAACTAAAGTAATTCCTCTCGCAATTGTTTTATTTTGATCTAAAAGAACTTCTAATTTATCTGTTAAATTTTTCATACTTTTATCTATATTAACTGGACCTCTATTTTCTTTAACTTCTTTTTCAGCAATACTTTTAGCAGTTTTTTCAAATAATCCCACCAAACCAGAAACCTCATTAGTTAATCCATCAACTCTTTCAGTTAAATCAACCATAACTTTTTGTAAAGAAACAAAATTTTCAACTAAGATATCTGCTATTTTATCATTAGATTTTTTATTAGTAGAAGATTTTTTCTGTTTCTTTTTTTTCTTAGAACTTTCCTTTTTCTTTACCTCTTTCTTTGAAGCCATACTTTTTAAAAGAATTTTTTATTTATAAATTTATTCAAAATCAATTAACTTGTTCTTTTTCTAAACTTTTCTCTTTTTCACTTTCAATAGCAGAAATATCTCTTTCAAGTTGTTGATTATTATAAGGGTCTTTTTGAATAATTTCTCCCCTTTCCCCTTCTGTTAAAGCATTTTTTTTATCTTCTTCAATAACTAAATCTCCTTGATTTTCTTTATCTTCTTTTTCAGATTTTTGTTCATTATTTTTTTCATCAATGTTTTCTTCTTTGTTTTCAATATCTGGATTTTCTCCTTTTTCTATTTTAGAGACATACTCAGCAATTTCATTTGCAACATCTGCATTTACACTTATACTATCAATTCCTTTTTCAACAAGATATTTTGCCATCTCTTTTCTACTTCCAGCTTGTCCACAAATACTTGACTCTACATTATATTTTTTACATATTCTAATTACATAACCCATTTGATATAAAACTGCAGGATGCATCTCACTATACAAATCTTGAACCTCGGAATTACCTCTGTCTACAGCCAGGATATATTGAGTTAAATCATTTGTTCCAAAAGAAATAAAGTCAATTCCTTCTTCACATAAACTTTTAATTATCTGAACTGCAGCAGGAGTTTCAACCATAACACCTACCTTAAGATTAGTAAATTCAATTTCCTTTAAATGTTCTTTAACTTTTTTTAATTCATCAACTGAAATTAATTGTGGAAGTAAAATTCCAACAGTTTTCCCTTCTTCTGCAATTCTTTTTAATGCTTTTAATTCTGCTTTTAATATTTTAGGATATTTTAAACTAAATCTCACTCCATGCATACCTAACATAGGATTGTCTTCTAGTTCCTGAGGAGCCCCTTCTAAATTTTTATATTCATTTGTTCTTATGTCTGAAGTTCTTACCCACATCTCATCAAAATATTCTGCAATTCCACTAATTCCTTTGTAAATAATTTCTTCGTATTCGTCTATATTTCCCCTATGTAAAAAATAATTTGGATGTTTTCCAGATTCTGCAATAATCCCCTCAATTCTCGTCAAACCAACTTTTTTAATTCCAGTTTTTGATGCTCTTTCTGCAAAACTAGGTAAATCCACAATAACCTTGATATCTGTTTTAGTTTCAGTTTCAACTGGTTTAATTTCCTTCTTTTCTGTTTCAGCTATTTTCCCTTTGTAAACCTTACCAAAATATCCATCAACAGTAACTTCTTGCTCATCTTTCAAAACTTCTGTTGCTTTTCCAGTTCCAACAATACAAGGAATTCCCATTTCTCTCGAAACAATAGCAGCATGAGCAGTCATACCTCCCTCGTCAGTAATTATTGCTGAACATTTTTGCATTGTAACAACCATATCTGGATTTGTCATACCTGTAACCAAAATATCTCCTTTGATTATTTTTTTCAAATCCTCCATTTTTTCTATAAGTTTTACTTTTCCAGCAGCTATTCCTGGAGAAGCAGCCATACCCTCTAAAATAATTTCTCCACTAATTGAACTTGAAGCTTTCTCATCAATTCTTCTTTCCATAGTTGTTATTGGTCTAGATTGAACAATATAAATTTCACCAGATTCAACTGCAAATTCTATATCTTGAGGTTTATCATAATGATCTTCTAATCTCAAAGCCAATTCAGATACCTTTTTAATTTCATGATTATCCAAAACTTGTTCTTTTGATTTTTCCTCGCTAAGTTTCTTTTTTATTTGATTTCCAGAAGAATCTCTTGTGATTGCTTTTAATTTTATTTTAATTTCTTTTTTTAAAATATCTAATCCTTTAGAAATTATATATTTATCTGGAGTTATTTGCCCTGAAACAATTCCTTCTCCTAAACCAAAAACAGCTTCAATTATCACATTATCTTTATTATAAGTAGGGTCTTTTGAAAAAACAACACCAGATTTATCTGCATTAACCATTTTTTGAACAACAACTGCTAAACTTGCTTCTCCGTGGGCAAATCCTTTTTTGTTTCTATAATAAGTTGCTCTTGAAGTAAATAAAGATGCAAAACATTTTTTTACATATTTAAGTAAATCATTTTTCCCTTTAATATTCAAATAAGTATCTTGTTGTCCTGCAAAACTTGCTTCAACTAAATCCTCTGTAGTGGCAGAACTTCTTACTGCAACAAAAACTGGTTCTGTAGAACGTTTTAAAATATCTAATGCATTTTGATCTGTAGTATTTGCTTCAGGAATATCAAGATGTTCATAAGCTTCTAAAATCTCTTCCTGCATCTCTTTAGGCATTTCAGAGTCTGTAACCAATTTTCTAATTTCATTTGTAACTTGATCTAATTGTTCTGTGTTCTCATATTCAAGAGAATCTAATAATTCTTTTATTTTGTCCTTTATTCCAGCTTCTTCAATAAAATAATCATAAGCTTGAGCAGTTATAACAAATCCTGGAGGCACGGGAATTTTTGCATTATACATTTCCCCTAAATTAGCTCCTTTTCCACCAGCATAAGGACCAGAATCTTTATTTAATTCAGAAAACCATTTTACAAAGTCCTTTCTTGTAATCCTACCCTCTTTTCCTGACATATAAAATAAAATCTAAAAGGATTAATAAATGTTATGCTTAATTAGAATAATTCTTTTAAACAAATCAAAACTATTTT
>CAZGCP010000053.1:0-4402 GCA_964524525.1 Candidatus Woesearchaeota archaeon | reverse complement strand
AAAGAAAAAAACTTCTGTAGGGAAGAAGACAACAAAGAAAAAAGCTGCTAAGAAAAAGACAACAAAAAAGAAAGTAGCAAAGAAAAAAGCTGCTAAGAAAAAGACAACAAAAAAGAAAGTGGCAAAGAAAAAGTCTTCTAAGAAGAAAACTACAAAAAAGAAGTCTTCTAAGAAAAGAAGATAGGTAAGTAGATAATTTTTTTTATTTATTTTAAATTTTGAAATAGAAAGTAATTTTTTATTAGATTAAAATGTCTGAATGTGTTTTTTGCAAAATAGCAAGTGGAGAATTGGAAGCAGAAAAGATTTATGAAAATGATAGGTTTTTCTCTATTCCAGATAAGAATCAAAAAGTTCAAGGGCATTCATTAGTTATTTCTAAAGAGCATTTTGAAACAGTTAGAGATTTGGATAATGAATCTGGAAATGATTTGTTAGATGCTATTCAAAAAACAATAGATAAACTTTCTAAAGAGGATTCAAAAATAGAAGGATTCAATATAATTAACAATTGTGGGGAAATTGCAGGGCAGATGGTTAATCATGTTCATTTTCATATTCTTCCAAGAAGACATGGAGAAAGGCCTCCTATAGTTTATTGAATAGTTTTTTAAGTTCTTCATAAAAGCCTACTGCAACTAAACTTCCTAAGAAATCTATTATTACATCTTTTATTGAGGAATTTCTTCCAAAAACAAACATTTGGTGAAATTCATCCAATCCTGCATAAGCTAAAGAAATTAATAAAACAATTAGGATGTGCTTTTTTTCAGTTTCATTTTCTCCCTTTATTGTTATTAAAAGAAACAAGCTGAATAAAAAGAATATTCCAAAATGATATGCTATAGATAAAATAGAAGTGCTTTTTCCAGAACTTGCTTCAAAAGTTATAGTAGACACATAAAAAATTAATCCTGCTATGATTATTGTAAGAATTATAGAAAGTTTTTTGTTTTTTTCAAGTATGTGTAACATTTTAAATTTCTTGAGATTCACTTGTAATTCCGTTTATTTTCAATTTTCTTAAACCTTTTTTGTTTGTATAAATTATCATATAAAACGGAATATAGATTATTTTACATCCTGTAACATCTGCATCCTTAAACCAAGAACTTACAAATCTTTTTATTTCTTTTTCAGTAATTTGGGGTTTTTCTTTTTTATCTTTAATAATTTCTTTTTTTCCTGGAGGAATTATAGAACTCATTTTTTCAATATTTTCTGTTTTAAAAGGTTCTATTGAATACCATTGTTTATATCCTGAAATTGTTTTATGGGTTATAAATGACTTGTCCTCTAGAGAGTTTAGTATTTCATTTATTTTTCTTTTTGTTAGTTGTGTTTTGGGAATCAATTCAATTGATGTTAAAGGTTTTTTTGATTTAAATATTTCTTTTAATGTTATTAAGGGAGTTTCTTCAAGAAAAGGCAATTTTTTTGAGCTTTTTAGTTTCTTTGATTTATTTTTGTTTAATATCATTATTTCCCCTGTTTTAGCATTAAAAAGAACATGGTGTCTTTTAATTTCTTTTTTCAATCCGAAGAATGAATCTTTTTTTTGCCTTATTTGTGTTAAAAAATAAGGTTCCCATATTTTTTTGACATCACTTATTTTTTCTGTATTGTTTCCAAATAATTTGAATAATTTTTTTTGTTCTTTTTCTGCTATTTTTATTACTTGTTTTGAATTTATTCCTTTTACTTGTAATTCTCCTATTGTATCTTCGGTTTCTTCCTCAAAAAAATTTGTTTTTTGTTCTGTTTTTTTTATTTTGTTTGGGGTTTTTTGCTCTAATTCGTTTTCTTTTGGTTCCTCTTTTTCAGGATTTATTTTAACATAATGTTTTTTGAATTCTTTTTGATATTCTTGTGTTATTTCTCTAATTTGTTCTCCTGTTAGGGTTTGGTGTTTTGTGTAAAGCCATCTTGTTTTTAGTTTTATTATTTTTTGAGAGACATCTGGAGCAAAGATATTAAATTCTCCAGCTTTCATTTTTGGAAGTTCTTTTTGGAATTTGTTTATTCCTGAAATACTTGAAAGGGCTTGTTCTATTTTTTTAATATCTTGTTTAACACTTAATCTTCCTATTGCCCAACTTCCGAATTGAGAAAAAGCCTGATAGTCTATGTCTCCTGGATTTTGAGTGGCAATTATACATCCCACCCCATATTTTCTTGCTTGCTTGAAAACTTTTTTGAGTATTGATTTGGGTAGGGTTTTTTTGTTTCCAGACGGAATAAATGGAGCAATTTCATCTATTATATAAGAAAATTGTAAGTTGTTACTAGGGTTTTTTAACATCCATTGATAAATTTTTGAGGTTAAAGTTGTAAGAAAAAACTCTTTTTCTTCTTGACTTGGAAGGGTATTCAAATTGATTATGCTTATAGAAGTTTTTTTATTTTTTTTATTTTTTCCTAAAAGAAAATTTATATCTAAAGGAACTCCAAATTGAAAAAGTAATTTTTTTTCTCCAAGGTTTAGAAATTTTATGTTTCTGATTAATTCTTCTAAATCTTTTTCATCTGCTCCATACTGTTGTATTTCTTGATTAATATCTGAAGGAAGTTCATTTAAATATTCTATAAGTTCTTCAAAATTTTTCATTTTTTCGTTTTTTTCTTCAAGGTTTTTTAGAAGAGTATATAAAATTGCCTGTGTTTTTTTCCCTTTTTGATTTGTTATGTTATATCCTAAAAGTTTTGTTAGGGCATGAGCTGTATCATGTAATAAAGGTATTTTTTCTTCTTCAGAAAGTTTTGATGTTTCAATATCTAAAGGATTAATGCAAAGTGGAATCCCTTTTGAAGATGCCGGGGTGAAGATTTTTATTTCGGTTTTGTCATGGAAGTCTTTTATTTGTTTTTCAGTAAATCCGTTTTCTAATAGTTTTTTTTTATCTCCCTTTAATGCAAGAGCACTCAAATCTCCTTGTATATCTACAACAATACTAGGAATTTCTAGTTTTCCACACTCTTCTACTAATATTTTTGTTAAAACAGTTTTTCCACTTCCAGAGGATCCTAAAGCAATAAAATGTTTTTTTAAATTTTCAAGAGGATATTCAAATTTCTTTTTATTTGAATTTCCTAGAAAAGCTTTTTTTTCTTGTTTTTTTGTTGCCATGTTATTAGAACTTGAAAATTGTTTATAAGTTTTTATTTTTTCAAGGAGAGGTTTTAGAAAATAAGATTATATAGAATATAGGCAAAAAATGGCTCTGAGGAGATTCTAACTCCCGACCTCCGCCTAACTCAAAGCAAACCTGATTTGAGTTAATGAAAATATTTTGATTTGCTTTCATGAGAGCGGCGCTCTAAACACTGAGCTACAGAGCCATATTGTTTAGTCTCTGTAGCGAACCAAAACTCCTTCATTAAAAAGGAGGGGTTAATGTAAGGGGAACCTTGGTGCCCCTCATGAGCTACAGAGCCATATTGTTTAGTCTCTGTAGCGAACCAAAACTCCTTCATTAAAAAGGAGGGGTTAATGTAAGGGGAACCTTGGTGCCCCTCATGAGCTACAGAGCTGTAACTATTCAATATATTTTTTAGAATTATCTAATTTAAAAGGGTTATGGAAAAATTAAGCATTGAGTTCTTCTTCTCTTTCTCTTTCTTTTCTTTTAAGAGTTGATAAATATCCTGCAATTTGGTTTTTTGTTTTTTTACTGGGCATTTCCCCTCCAAGAACTTTTTTGTTTTTTTCAAAGTCTTCACTAAATTCAACTCCTCTCTTAAGAAGTTCTTCTGATGTTCTCTTTATCATACGAGATCTTATTTTTCCCATATTAAATCTTCTTAAAATGATTATTTAAAGTTTTTGGATTGAATAAAAAGTTATATAAATATCTGAACATTGAATTACACATGAAAAATTGGCTACAATTGTCTTTAGTGAATGTAGATAAGAAAATTGTAGCTGTGAATAAATCCTGCAATTGATTATTGTTGGGGTTTTATTCTTCTTTACTAAATTTATTTTCAGGAATATTACCTCTAGATAGTCTTTTGTGGTTAATTAAATCCAGGGAGGTAAAAAAATGGAAGAAAATATTGACTTAATATATAAGCACATGGAAATTCAGAAGAATAAACAGGGTTTTGTTTATGAAAATAGAAGTATTCATATGTATGATATTTCTTTAGCTGAAACAGGGAAGTGTGCAACTGCAGAGCAACCAGGAGAAGATTTTTGGATTAGAAAGGAATTGTCTGATAAAATAAAAGAATAAAAGATTTTTGTTTTTTTATTCAATAATCTCTATTTTATCCAGATTATTTATTGCATCAATTAAACTACTTAATTTTTTTAGAGGCTCCCCTAAACAAAAAATAACATATTCTAGTTTATACTCAGAAGCTTTTTTATTAGCTTTAGTTAAATCTTTTTCATCTATCC
>CAZGCP010000052.1:0-4512 GCA_964524525.1 Candidatus Woesearchaeota archaeon | reverse complement strand
GCTATCTTATCTGTCCAAGGTTCAGAATAAGGGGGTTTAGAAAATTCTCGAGAATAAATTTTTGCTATATCTTTTAAATCACCTTTTTTTGCTTTTTTTATTTCCATTTTAAATAATAAGAAAAACTCTTTCAAATTATTTAAAGTTTTAGTAATCTTTTAAAACCATTCTTACTTTAAATTATTGAGGTAAAAACATGGGTGAGTTAATTACATTTTTTATAATCTTAATTGCAGGTTTAATTTTTTCTGAAATATTTAGGAGACTCCATCTTCCGTATGTTACGGCTTTAATAATTGCAGGTGTTTTAATTGGACCTTTTTTCTTAAACATAGTTGAGATAAATTCTGCAATTGAATTTATTGGAGCAATTGGTATGGCTTTTTTAATGTTTATCGCAGGAAGCGAAATTAAAAAAAGTATTTTTAAAAAAATAAAGAAACAAGCATTGACTCTTGCAGCTTTTAATGGTTTGATTCCCTTTTTGGTTGGAGGATTAATAGGATATATTTTTACTCAAAATCTTTTTTCTTCCTTAATTTTAGGTACTATTTTTATGTCTTCTTCAGTTGCAGTAATTATTCCCTCATTAGAAGCAATAGGATTAACAAAAACAAAAATAGGCAGATCAATTATCGCATCAACAGTACTTGAAGATTTAACCAGTTTAATCATTTTTGCATTCATTTTACAAAGTATAAGGCAAACTAGTTTTGTTCCAATCCCCCTTTATCTCCCATTATTATTAGGAGTTATTTTATTGCTGAAAGCAATTGTTCCAAAACTTTATGAAATATACCATAAAGATAAAAAAGGAAAAGATTTATTTGAAAGTGAATTAAGATTTGTATTTGCAACTCTTCTTGCAGTAGTTATTTTATTTGAACTTTTGGGAGTTCATTCAATTATTGCAGGTTTCATAACCGGTCTAGTTCTAACAGATTCTATTAAGGGGAAGCTAAATGAAAAAATAAGAACTCTTAGTTATGGAATTTTTATTCCTGTGTTCTTTTTGATTATTGGAATGGAAATGGATGTTTCTGTTTTCTTTAGTTTGTCTTCAGTAGTTTTAATCTCTGTTGTAGTATTTGGTTTAATTTTATCAAAAATAATTAGCGGGTTTATCGGTGGAAAGGTTTATAATTTTTCAAATAAAGAAAGCTTGTTTATTGGGTTTTCTACAACCCCTCAACTATCAACTTCTTTAGCAGCAGCATTTGTTGCACTGGAATTAGGCCTATTAAATAGCGAGATTGTATCGGCACTAATTGTGCTTTCAATTGTTACAACTCTTTTATCTCCATTACTAATTAAATGGGGTTACAATATGATTAAACACAGAAAATCTGCAAAAAAATAACTTAAATAATCCTTTATGAAAAAGAAAGCCGAGGGCGGAAGGAGGGAGTCGTGCGAAAAACAGGTTTTCGCGTCATTCGCTAAAATAAAACAGTTTATCAAATGAAACTAAAGTTCTCCTCCCTTTTTTGAGGGCGGAAGGAGGGAGTCGAACCCTCGTCTCGCGGACCACAACCACGCGTACTAGCCGTTATACTACAACCGCCATAATATTTCTTACAAATAATCTGAATTTTTAAACCTAACTAAAATCTTCTTTTTAAAATTCTTTCTTGTGAGTAAATTAAACAATCTCCACACCTAGTTCTTCTACTTTTGATTTAATAGAAATCTTTAAATCAGATTTTTCAGTTTCTAGCCTGTTTTCTCTTTTTTCTTCTGATATTTTTCTCTGTTCTAAAGTTTCAATTTCTGAGTCTGTTTTTTCAATCTCATCATAATATTTTTCTGTTTTATCTTCATGAATCTGGTTTTTTAATTCTTCTAATAATTTTTCTTTTTCTTGAATTTCTTTTAATTGAATATCAATTTCAGAAGTTTTAAGATTGGCTTCTTCTAATAAATGAATTATTTTTTCTTTGTTTTCTTTAAACTTTTCTATAAAATTTTCCTTATATTCTTTAACAATTTTTATTCTTTCAGGAAAAGTATGCATAAAATTAGATAATTCTTTAAAATCAATTTTTTCTTTTAGTTTTTTGATAGGAAGATCTAATTCTTTTTGCACAGAAAAAATTCTTTCTTTTTTTTCCAAGTTTATTTTATATTCCTTAGATTCTTTAATTTCTTTTATTTTATTTAATACTTCTTGTTTTTCATTTTTCTTTTGGTTTATTCTTTCTTTTATTTTTTTTATACTTTTTTCATTCTCTTGAATTTCTTTTTCATATTCTTTTACTTTTTGCAAATATTCTTTTAGGGGTTTTAGTTTTTTTGTTTCTTCAACCAAATTTTTGTTTTCATTAAAAATATTCATAATTTCTTTAGAAAATTCTCTTAAAGTATTCCTTATATCATTTATTTCTTTACCTATTAGATAATTTGCCTTTTGAAAACTTATATTTGTTTTTTTATGAAATCCGACAAATGTTTCATTAATTTTGTTGATATAATTTTCAATATCTTTTTTTTCAAGATTATTTATATCAGAAATAAATCTTTCTACTTTTTCAAGGTAATCATTTTTCCCTTGCTTTACAATAGATTTTGCTCTTTCATCAGATTTACAAGAGTCAATATCAAAATCTTTTAAGACTTCTAGTTTTTCTTTTAGATTTTTGTTAAATTCTTTTGTTTTTTCTTCCAGTTTTTCGAGTACCTGTTTTTCTTTTTCTTTGTTTTTATTTATAGTCTCATCAACCCAGTTTTCAATTTCAGAAAAATCTAGTCTTTTTTTAGTTTCTTCTTCAGGTTCTTGCTTTTTCTTCTTTTTTAGAAAATTAAATATTCCCATAGATAAATTAAATTAAGTAATTATATAAATGTATTTTCTTAATTTAGCAATCCCTTATGTCTTTTTTCTGATCTTTTAATTGCTTTTAAAAATGAATTATATTCTTTTCTAAATTTTTCAAGCACCTCTCTTATTTCTAATTTATTTTCTTCTCCTGCTCTTTCCCATAAGTATTTTGTAAAACTATTCTTTAATCCCTTTGGAAATTCATTAATATCAATTTCTAATTCACTTTCTTTTCCACACTCACATTCTCTTGTAAATTTCCATCCAGTATCTAATGGCCTTATTTCTTTTTCTCTGGTGTCTTTATTATATTCTATTTCATTTTTATATTTTCTTCCACAAGAACACTCATAAGGAAATCTTTTATCTATTTTTGAATATATTCTATGAAAAAAAGCAGATTCTCTTGGAGTTATCTTTCTCCCCTTTACAATTACCTCTATTTTTGAATATTTTTCTTCACTCATTTTTTTGAAAAAATTAAACTCACAAATAATTTATAAACTTTTGCTATTATTTTTACTTATTATGGAAAAACCAGAACTTTTAGCACCAGTGGGAAATTTTGTGAATTTAAAAGTAGCCATAGATGCAGGAGCAGATGCTGTTTATTTTGGTTTGAAAGAGTTTTCTTTAAGAGCAGGAGCTAAAAATTTTGAATTAAAAGATTTAGAAAAAATTAAATCAATATGTGAAAAATCAAGAGTTAAGAGATATCTCACATTAAACTCTATAATTTATGATAATGAATTAGAAAAATTAGAAAAAATAATTAAAAAAGTTTCAGAAAAAAATCTTGCTGATGCAATCATCTGTTGGGATTTGGGAGTTATTAATTTATGTAAAAAGTATAATCTTTCTTTTCATATTTCAACGCAAGCTTCAGTTTCAAATTCAGAATCAGTTAAATTTTACCAAAGTTTAGGGGCAGAAAGAATTGTTTTTGCTAGGGAATTAGATTTAAAACAAATAAAGAAAATAATAATGGAAACAGGTATTGAAGTAGAGGCTTTTGCACATGGAGCAATGTGTGTTGCAGTTTCAGGAAGGTGTTTAATGAGCCAGTTTTTATTTGGTTTTTCTGCAAATAGGGGACAGTGCATTCATCCTTGTAGGAGAAGTTACATAGTTAAAGATAAACAAGAAGGATATGAATTAGAGATTGAAAATAATAAAATATTTTCAGCTAAAGACCTCTGTACTCTGCCCTTTATTGACAAGATGAAAAAAGCAGGAATAAAGTCATTTAAAATTGAAGGAAGAAATCGTGACCCAAGATATATTGACACAGTTGTAAGTGTTTATAGGAAAGCTCTTGATAATAAATTAACAGAAAAAGAAAAAGAAGGGTTATTAGAAGAATTAAAGAAAGTTTATAATAAAGGATTTTCAAGAGGATTTTATTTTGGAACTCCGACAGCAGATGATTTTTCAAAAGTAGAACACAGTCAAGCAACAGAAAAAAAACATTTTGTAGGAAAAATAACTCATTATTATAAAGAACCAGGTGTAGCTGAAATAAAACTAGTTTCAGAATTAAAAGTGGGAGATAAGATTGTGATTATTGGAAAAACAACAGGATTAGAAGAATTTAAAGTAAAAAGCATGGAAATAGAAAACAAGTCAGTAAAAAAAGCAAAAAAAGGGCAAGAAGTTGGAATAAAAGTTCCTTCACGAGTTCGAAAGAATGATGA
>CAZGCP010000051.1:0-4571 GCA_964524525.1 Candidatus Woesearchaeota archaeon | reverse complement strand
GAATCCATACTTTATGATGGAATTCTTTCAAAAAATGATGAAATTGCAATTGCAAATTTTGAAACAAAAGAGCCCTCAGTTTCTAAGATAAGAGTCCTAGAAGAAATACAACCTCTATGTGCAAAATTTTCTCCAAAAGAAGAAGTTAAAGCAGCTACAGGATTAAGAATCCAACTTTCTGAAAAACAAGAAATCCAACCCGGAATGCCTTTTGAAGTTATCAAAAATGATTTAGAAGAAATAAAACAAAGATTCAATAAAGAAATTTCTCAAAATGTTGAATCTTCTTTATTAAAACAAGGAATCATAGCAAAAGCAGATTCTTTAGGAAGTTTAGAAGCCTTATTGACTTTGTTAAATCAAGAAAACATCCCTGTAGTTAAGGCAGGTATTGGAAATATAAATAAAAAGGATATAATTTCAGCAAAAGCCAATATAGATATTGATGAACTTAATGCTGTTGTAGTTGGTTTTAATGTTTCTATAGATGAAGAAGCAAAAGAACTTGCAAAAAATTATTCTAAAATAAAAATTCTAACAGATGAAGTAATTTACAAACTTATTGAAGACTCTGTTGAATTCAGGCAAGAAAAACAAAAAGAAATTGAAAAAAGAAGATTAATGGAATTAGCATCTGTTACCAAATTAGGAATTTTCCATCAATATGTTTTTAGGAATTCAAATCCTGCGATCTTTGGAGTGAAAGTAGAAGCAGGAAAATTAAAACAAAACACAATTATGATAAATGAAAAAAACGAAAAAATAGGACAAATAAAAAACATCCAATCTGAAAATAAACCCGTCAAAGAAGCAATGCCTAATATGGAAATTGCAATTTCTATTCCCGGAGTAAATTTTGAAAGGCAACTAAAAGAAACCCAAAAACTTTATAGCAATGTTTCAGAACCCCAATTTAAAAAACTAAAAGAAAACAAAGACTTACTATCACAAGCAGAAATAAAAACTCTATCAGAAATTGCAGATATTAAAAGAAAAGAAAATCCTGAATGGGGTTATTAACCATAAAAACCTTTTTAAATAAACTTCTCAATAAAATACTATGACATTCAAAATTAACATTGGAACAAAAGAAGGAAAAACATACAAGTTAGAAACTGAAGCTCCAGGGATTAAAGAAAAAGCTCTTCATGATACAGTCCAAGGAAAGGATATTTCTTCAAATTTAGAAGGATATGAATTTGAAATAACAGGAGCAAGTGATAAATCCGGATTTACAGCTTTAGAATCAGTAGAAGGGACAGGAACAAAAAGAGTTCTTTTGAGTTATGGAAAAGGAATGAAAAAAAGACATAAATTAGAAGGAAAAAAGAAGCGTTCAACAATGAAACCTAAAGGATTAAGAATGAGAAAAATGGTTAGAGGAAAAGTAATTTCAGATGATATTTCGCAAATTAATTTAAAAATTGTTAAAGAAGGTAAAAAATCTTTAAAAGATATTTTTGAAGCTCCTGCTGAAGAAGAAAAACCAGCTGAAGAAAAAAAAGAATAATTAATTTTAATTACTAACCTAAAATATGAAATATCTCAAAAATTATTCCCATAATAAATAATAATGCAATAAGTATTGCTATCCCCTTACTCAAATAAACTTGATATTCTGGAATTCTATTTCCTTGTACATTTGCTTTTTGATGTATTGTTAAAACCAAGATCACAATCAAACCTCCGGCAACTGCTCCTCCAACAGAAATTACATTTGTAAATGAAAAGAATTCAAAAAACCCCAATATTAAAAAAAGAATAATAGGGGCTATTGTTGCTTTAAACCATGCTTTTCTTTTTTTATCTCGATAATCCCACATAAAACTTCTTTCTAATGCTGTTCCCAAAGCCAAATAAGAAGTAAACATTGTTACAATTCCTATAACAACAAACAAAGGACCCAGCGCAATAGTAGAAACTTCAGGAGTATTAGAACCTGTAACACCCAAAACAACAAAAGTAAAAAATAAATAAACCAAAACAGTTATTGAAGTTCCAATTATTATTGCTTTTTTTGTTAATCTTTCTTTTCCCTTAAAAACATTTACTACAGAAGGTAATGAAAAAAATTCTATTAAAGAAAATAATACAACTCCTAAAGGAAGAAAGAAATAGGACTTATCAAAATTAAATAGATTAGAATAATTCATATCTCCTGTAAAGAAAATTGCTACAAAAATAAGCATTAAAAATAAAGCACCAACACCTATTATTTCATATTTTCTAAAAGACCTCACACCCCTCCACAAAATATAAGCCATTAAAAAACCAAATAATGCACCAAAACCCACTTCATAATTTGTATTTCCAAAAATCAAAAAACTCAAACTTTCTCCCACTCCAATCATGTAAGCCAGTAAAGCAGAAAGAATTGCCAAAACAACTAAAACAAACATGAAATCTTTTCCTTTTTTTCCTAAATACTTGTAAGCAAATCCCACTAGTTGATGTTTTCCCTTTGTTCTTAAAATTATCTCCCCAAAATACAAATTAATTAAAAGAATTAATGCTCCAAAAAAAACTAAATATCCTGCAGTAACAAAAAAACCTGCCTTTGATGCAACATAAGGCATTCCTAAAAAACCAACACCCACAACTGTTCCAACTATTATGGATATTGCAGTGAGAAATTTTTTGTTTTTATCACCTATTTTTAAACTTGGAAACATAAAATTTAAAGAATAATTTATTTTAAAAATATATCTCAATAATTCTTAAAAACAAACATTTCTTTCTTTATTTATGGCAATTGAACAACCATTAGCATACAGACTAAGACCTGAAACTCTTGAAGAATTTGTAGGACAAGAACATTTAGTTTCTGAAGATAAACCCTTAAAAATAATGCTTGAATCAGGAAACATTCCCACTTCAATGATTTTATGGGGACCTCCAGGAACAGGAAAAACAACTCTTGCAAGATTAATCTCAAAACTAACTAATTCAGAATTCATTGAACTTTCAGCAGTAAAAGCAAAAAAAGAAGACATTCAAAAAGCAATAAACAATTCAAAACTATTCAATAAAAAAACAATCTTATTTCTCGACGAGATTCATAGATTTAATAAAGCACAACAAGATTTTTTACTTCCTCATGTAGAAAATGGAACAATAATTTTAATCGGAGCAACAACTGAAAATCCTTCATTTGAAATAATTTCAGCTTTACTTTCTCGTTCAAGAGTTTTCACACTCAATCAATTAAAAGAAGAACATCTTTTCAAAATAATCAACAGAGCTTTAGAACATGAAAAAGGATTTCAAAAAAAATTAAAAATATCTAAAGAAAACAAAAAACTAATAGCTCAATTATCTAATGGAGATGCAAGAAATGTTTTAAACATTTTAGAAATAACTTCTTCTCTTTCAAAAAACAATGAAGTAACAAAAGAAATAATACAAAATTCAGTTGAAAAATTTTTAAGATACGATAAATCAGGAGAAGAACACTACAACATAATTTCTGCTTTACATAAATCAATGAGAGATTCAGATGTTCAAGCTTCTGTTTATTGGACAATGAGAATGGTCGAAGCAGGAGAAGATCCAAAATACATAATTAGGAGAATGATAAGATTTGCTTCTGAAGACATAGGGAATGCAGATCCCCAAGCATTACAATTAGCAACTTCTGCAAAACAAGCAGTTGAATTTTTAGGATACCCTGAATGTAATACTGCTTTAGTTCAAACAGCAATATATCTTGCACAAACTACAAAATCAAATAAAGTTTACGAGGCTGTTAATAAAGCAAAACAAGAAATTAAAAAAACAGGAAACCTTCCAGTTCCTCTACACTTAAGAAATCCTGAAACTTCTCTAATGAAAGAATTAGGTTATGGTGAAGGATATAAATACTTTCACAACGACAAATCAGCAAAAGAGCAAGAACACCTTCCAAAAGAAATAAAAACTTCAAAATTTTATAATTAATAAAAATAAATAAATAAATAAATAAATAAATAAATAAATAAATAAATAAAAATGTCTGAATTTTTTAAATCACAATTAAACAGCACATGTTCGCATGCATTTATTTCAAGACAACAAAGAATAAATGAAAGACTACAAGGAAAAGATTTTTCTGGAACTAAAGCCTATGAAGAACAAGGATGTTATTCTTGTAAAGGAAATAATTTTTCATGTTCAAAATACTATCATTCACAAAAAATAAATGAATTTTTTTTAAAAGACCCTATCAAAACCCCCTTTACAAAAATAAAAAAATATTCAAATCTTTAAAAGACTTAAAAAATAAAAATTCATTAAATTAAAGTAAAAAAGAGGATGGAAGAAATTAATTCTAACTAAAATAATTATTTCTTAATAACTTATTTGTATTAATTTAAGAGTAACAACAAATAGAAAGATTTATAAAGTTTGGAATATTAAGATAAATACAATGGATGAAAATAAAATTGAATACAACCCCCAAAAAATAGCAAAAGAGTTCATAGAAAAAAACTATACAAATAAAAAAATTATCTCTAGTTATGAAAACCAACAAAATTTTAAAAACAAAAAAGGGAATAATCCTAAAGATATAACCCAAAATCTTGATATGTTAG
>CAZGCP010000050.1:0-4594 GCA_964524525.1 Candidatus Woesearchaeota archaeon | reverse complement strand
AAAAACTTGCCCAAAGAAGTGGAAAATATATTTCATATGCTCATCCTATTTTAGATGGGAGTCTCCCTGATGGTTCAAGAGTTAATGCGACTTATACAAAAGATATAACAAGTAAGGGTCCTACTTTTACAATAAGAAAGTTCACAAAAATACCTTGGACTCCTATAAAACTACTTTCTTTTAAAACACTAAGTCCAGAAATGTTAGCCTACCTATGGCTTTTAGTAGAACATGAAATGAACCTTTTAATTGCAGGGGGAACTTCATCAGGTAAAACTACTTTATTAAATGCTATTGCTTTTTTTATGCCAACAGAATCAAGAGTTGTAAGTATTGAGGATACTCGTGAATTAAGACTTCCAAGAGACAATTGGTTACCAAGTGTTTCAAGAAGTGCTACAGGTGCAGGAAAATTAGGTGAAATTGATTTATACACTTTACTTAGAGCCTCGTTCAGACAAAATCCAGATTATGTAATTGTTGGTGAGGTTAGAGGTAAAGAAGCTTCAGTTTTATTTCAAGGAATGGCTTCAGGACATGCTTCGATAAGTACAATACACGCAGATTCTATTGATACTGTTATGAAAAGATTAGAAACACCCCCAATAAATTTATCTCCTACACTACTAAATGTTCTTGATGCAATCTGTGTTCAAACTCATGCAATTGTTGATGGACAAGAAACAAGAAAATTAAGAGAAATTGTTGAAGTTGTAGATATTAGTAAGGATGGGATTGCCACAACAAATACTCCTTTCAAATGGAATCCTCAAGAAGATAGTTTTTATTTCAAACAAAATAGTGAAGTATTTAATAAAATTTGTAGAAGGTCTGGAATGAATATGAAAGAATTGAATATTGAATTTGGAAAAAGAGCTAAATTAGTTCACACATTATTTAAAAAAGAAATTTTTGATTTTGATAAAGTGGGAAAAATAATTATTGAATATAGAAAAGATTCTGAAAAGATTCTAAAAGAATATGGAATAACATAAAAAGGATTTTTATTAATAAAAATTTTTTATATAAAAATTATTAAATAAAAAACATTTATTAATACTAATTTATTAAATCTTATATGAAAAAAGAGGAGGATATAGATAAAGAATTTATAAAAGAAGGTGCTCGTCAATTAGAGAAACAATATTTAAAAAAAATTAAATCTCGAGAAAATAAGAAAAAAGAGAAAAATAAAAAAGAAGAAAAAGAGGAAACAAGTTTTTCAAAAAGAATTTTTTCAGAACAAGCAAAAAAATTAGTTAAAAAAGGTTATTTTGATTCATTAGAAGGAAATTTAAGAAGAGCAAATTTAATGCATACGGTAAATGGATATGCATCAACAATCATTTTTACTCTCTTTGTGTCTCTTGGAATTTCTTTTGTTATATTACTCTTTTTGATTTTTTTTAATGTTTTGCCCAACCCTCCTTTTTTTGTTTTAGCAACAGAAAATCCCTTAATTAGGTTAATAAAATTTATCTGGATTCCGATAGTTATTCCGATTATATCTGGAGCAGCTGTTTACTTTTATCCCTCATTAGAAGAAAAATCTGTTGAAAAGAAAATAAACAGAGAGTTGCCCTTAGCAACACTCCACATGTCTTCTATTTCAGGTTCCATGGTTAATCCTACAGAGATATTTAGGATTATTGTTTCAACAGAGGAATATCCTGGTATACAAAAAGAGTTTATTAAATTAATAAACCATCTAAATATTTACGGAGTAGATATTGTAACTGCCCTTAGAAATTCTGCGAGAAATTGTGCAAGTAAAAAACTTTCAGAATTGTATAATGGTTTAGCTACAAACATTAGAACAGGAGGAAATTTACCTGAATTTTTTAATAAAAGAGCAGATACATTATTATTTGAACACAAAACAGAACAAAAGAAAGAAGCTAAATCTTCAGAAACATTTATGGATATTTATATAAGTGTTGTAATAACTGCTCCAATGATTCTTATGTTGTTGTTGATGATGATGAAAATTAGTGGTTTAGGTATTCAAATGAGCACAGCTCAAATTTCCTTAATAATGATATTAGGTATAGTTTTAATAAATATTGCTTTTTTAGTATTTTTACAGGTTAGAAAATAAAATGGAACTTAAAAAATCACACTGGGCTGGAATAATTGCAGGATTTATAATATTTTTATTTGCATTAATTGTCTTGTCTGGAACTCAAGCAATGTTTTTGGTTGCAGGTATAGGGGTCATAATTGCTGCCCTTCCATTTGTCATAATGATGATAAAGCAAACAAAAATGGAGGCTGAAAGAGAGGAAATGTTTTTAGAGTTTTCAAGAAATCTGGTTGAAAGTGTTAAAACAGGGACACCAATTATTCAAAGTATTATGAATATTAGTAAAAAGAATTACGGGGCTTTGGATAAACATGTAAAAAAATTAGGAAACCAAATTTCTTTAGGAATTCCATTAGTCCAGGCATTAAATAATTTTTCAAAGGATGTTAAAAGCCAGACAATTTCAAGAGCATTAACATTAATTGGGCAAGCAGAAAGAGCTGGAGGAGATATTGGAGAGATACTTGAATCTGTAGCAGGAGCTGTTAATATGACAGATAAATTAAAAAAAGAAAGAATGGCTTCAGTTTCCACATTAGTAGTTCAAGGTTATATTATATTTTTAGTGTTTATTCTAATAATTTTAGTCATGCAATTTCAAATTATGCCAATGATTCAGGGAATAGCAGATGTAGACATAGGAATTGGGGGAAGCGGGGGAGGAGGAACAATAAGTCAAGAAGAATTATCAAGTTCCTTTTTGTATTTGATGTTAACTCAAGGATTATTTTGTGGGTTGGCTATTGGAAAACTTTCAGAAGATAGTGTTAAGGCAGGTATAAAGCACTCATTTGCACTAATGCTCTTATCTTTCTTTATTTCGACAGGAGCAAACCTATTATTTTAAACAAAATCTTTAATAATCAAAAAAACCTTTTAAAAAAATGAAAAAGTCAATTAGAATTTATTTAAAAGGAGCATTTCAAAAAATGTTTTTCAAATCTTATATAAAAGAAAATGCTGAAAAAATAGGAGTAAATGGTTTTATGAGATTCCTAGAAGATGGAAGAGTAGAACTTTTTTTAGAAGGAAATTTAGAAGAAGTAAATAAAATGGTTGAGACAATCAAAAAAAATCCAAAACATTCAAATATAAGAAATATTGAAGAAAAAAAAGAAAGTTTTCAAGGTTTTAGGGGATTTAAAACATTACAAATATAAAATGATATATACTAATTCAGATGGAGGTGCTCGAGGAAATCCTGGGCCCGGGGCAATAGGAGTAATTGTTAGAAAAGATGGGCATATCTTAACTAAGTATAGTGAAAAAGTCGGAGACATGGTTACAAATAATGAAGCAGAGTATCTAGGATTAATTAAAGCAATGGAACTCGCATCAAAGCACACCCAAGATATTTTAACTTGTATTCTTGATTCTGAATTAATAGTAAAACAATTACTTGGAGAATATAGGGTTAGAAATCCCAGATTACTTCCACTATTTCAAAAAGTTCAAAAACTTCAAGAGAAATTTAACAAAATAATTTACAGACATGTTCCAAGATATGATAAATTTCAAAAAATACCTGATGAATTATTAAATGAAGTACTAGATAAAGAAATGGGTTCAAGGAAAAAATATTATAAATCCTAAAAAACAAATAATAAAATGGGAAGAGAAGAGCAAATCATTAATGAAAGAAAAAGGAAATTAAGTGAGCTTCAAAAGAATGAAATAAATCCCTATCCTACTAATTACCATAAAAAACATTCTATTAAGGAATGTCTGGATTCTAAACTTAATTCCAAAGTTAAAACTGCTGGAAGGTTGATGACAAAAAGAGATTTAGGAAAAATTGCCTTTTGTGTTTTAAAAGATGTATCGGAAAATATTCAAATTGTTTTACAACAAGGAGAAACTCAAGATAAAATAAGAGATTTTTTTAAGAAATATTTAGATTCAGGAGATTTTGTAGGGGTTGAAGGAAAAATAATAAAAACAAAAACTGGAGAAATTTCAATTTTAGTTGATAATCTTGTTTTATTGTCTAAATCCATTTTTCCTTTACCTGATAAAAGAAAAGGATTGCAAGATGAAGAAGAAAAATTAAGAAAAAGGTATTTGGATATTTTAATGGATCCTGAAATTAAAAACGTATTTGAAAAAAAATCTAAATTTTGGAATGTTATTAGAAATTTTTTAATTGAAAATAATTTCATGGAAGTAGAAACACCTGTTCTAGAAAACTCTGCTGGAGGTGCAGCAGCAACTCCTTTTGTAACACACCATAATGCATTAGATCTTGATGTATTTTTAAGAATTTCTATGGGAGAATTATGGCAGAAAAAATTAATGGTTGCAGGTTATAGTAAAACATTTGAGATAGGAAGGCAATTCAGAAATGAAGGGATGGATATGGAACATTTACAAGATTACACTCAAATGGAGTGTTATTGGAGTTTTGCAAATTATAAAGATGGGATGAAATTTGCAGAGGAAATGTACAAAAAAATTGCAAAAGAAGTTTTAGGAAAATTAAAATTTGAAACACATGGTTACAAAATAGATTTA
>CAZGCP010000049.1:0-4608 GCA_964524525.1 Candidatus Woesearchaeota archaeon | reverse complement strand
GTTTATTATTTATCTTATACCAAACTTTAATATTTTGTTCTTTTTCAAAATTCCCCTCAGTATAATAAGTTCCAATCCACAAGGAAGAACCAGTTGCTCCAAACTTTTTAACAAGATTAGAATTTTCTGGAAGTTCTCAGTTGATACCAAAAACCCACACCAAAAACCATTTAAACTCTATCATCCTAATAATATTACAAATTCCTTCGGGACACGCTTAACTTGTTCATATGAGCAGGTTAAGGAACTGAAATATTAATTGAATCGCCTGTTTCTTTATTTCTTTAAAATCTTTTTTGTTTGCCATTCCAATTTTATCTCTTAGCCGAACAGAATCAACTGCTTTGATTTGACTGAGTAATGCTACACTTTTTCTTCCTGTTTTCCCGTCAAAAGCATAATAATATTTTCCTCTTTTTTCTGTTTTGGAAAGCGGAATAACATAGCAAAATCTTTTGTTAAAAACTTTTAGAATCAAAACAGGACGCGTAAAATCATTTCCTTTTCCATCTTCTTCAAAGCCAACATTTTCCCCAACATTGCAAATCCAAATTTCCCTTGCCTTAAAACCCTTTGGACACAATTCATTATTATTTATCTCTGATTTAACAGGCATCCAAATTTTATATTCTTTCTTCATTTTATTTATCAAAAAAAGGTTATTTATAAAATTTTATTTTAAACTATATAATCGCTCTTTTAAAGAATTAAATTTTCTCTTCTCCCTTACTCACCGCTCAACTTTTCTTCAATCACACCCTTCAAATAATCCATGTAATCTTGTTTATTATTTATCTTATACCAAACTTTAATATTTTGTTCTTTTTCAAAATTCCCATCAGTATAATAAGTTCCAATCCATAAGGAAGAACCAGTTGCTTGATATTTTACTACCTTGTCCCTATTTTTAGGAAGTTCTCCATTCAAATGAGCAAAAGTTATTTTCCCTGAATCTAATTCATCTGTAAAATAAGTATTAACTGTTTCTTCAGCCATATCTCCCATAGTTATACAGGAATAACATTGATTGGTTCCATGAAAATGAATTATTTCTATTTTTTCTATGTCTTCTGAAATTTCTGATCCAGAGTTTGAAACATTTCCTGTAGAATATTTTGGAACTATAAAAATAATTAATAGTAATATTACAATTCCAATACCTCTATAAAGATATTTTTTATTAACCATGATATATTGAGAATTATCAATATTTAAAAAGCTTTTCACAAAAATGTTTTATTTTAAAAAAAAACCAAATTAATTTTCATACAAGAAAGCTCCTCTAAAATCCTGAACTTTTTCATTTCCACTAACCACAACTATTAATTCGAAATTTTCTTTCCAGTCATCCCAAGAAATTAAAGCTATTTTTCCTTGATTGATTTTTTCAGATACTTTTTCTTTTGTTAGATAATTTATTTGGGAATTTCCCGGAACTAATTCATTTATAATATCTGTGGAAAGGTAAGTATAGATTTTTTGATTATCTAATTGAGAATAAGGAATAAATGATTTTTTATTGGAAACTAAAGTATAGCCAGATTCCAATGTCACTTCCTTAATGCCCTCAGACAATTCATACTTTTTTGCTTTTCTTCCAATCAAGGCTTTATCAATTAATTCATTATCTAAATTAGCCAAGGTTTCAGAAGCAGAACCAAATTTAATTAATTTATAATTATTTTCTTTAGCTATTTTTTCTGCTTCTTCCCCCATTGTAGGACAATAACCCAGTTTTATTTTTTCTTCATTATCAGAAGAAACCACCTTCCCCATAAAAGAAGGTTTTATAATTAGGAATAAAGAGATTAATAAAATAGCTACAATTACAGAGATTTTTAGTTGTTTTTTCATTTTAATATTAATTAATTTTATTCAATTTATTTATCTTTTCATATCCAAATTTTTTATTGATTTCTCCTAAAACTCTTTGTTTAAAATCATTTAAATCAACTTCCTTTCCAAGAACTTCTTCCAAATTTGTAACTCCTAATTCTTGATAAGAATACCCACAAGGATTAATATAATCAAACCCCTCTGTACTTCCTTTTTTTACATAAAAATTAAACCCATGATAGGCAACACCTTTTGAAACATGGATGCCTTTCCCTCCCAACTTATAATCCCTTCCATTCTTTCTAATCCAAATGTCTTTCCTTATTGAATTTCCTGCATCTTTGTCTTCTTTTCTAGAATCTACATGAATATTTACATCCAATCCATAACTCTTTAACACTGAAAACATCACGTCATCAATAATTTCTTTATATTTATCTACTCCCATTAAAGTTTTAGATATTTTTTCATACTTTACAATAGGGTATATATTTATTTGTCCTCTTCCTATAAAAGTCGCTCCCCCTCCTCTCGAAGTCCTTGAAAAATCTATTCCCTTTTTTTTAAGATAGGAAATAGCATTAAGCTCATTAAATTCTATTTTTTCTTTTTTCAATTCTTCTAAAAAAACATTTGAAAAAGTATTATGAACTTCCCTTGAACCAAAATTAATAAGAGGATAGTGTTCTGAAATAAGAATTGTGTCTGGTATTTCATCCTTAGCTCTTTTTTCAGAAAGTTCTTCCTGAAGTTTGAAAGTTTCAGAATAATCTGTTTTTCCAATGTCAACATAATTAGCCGTTTTCATTTCTAAACTCATATCAAAATTTCTTTATCATATTTAATTTTTTTAAGCAAATTTCAGCTACAATTGTTAAAGGGTCAAATATGGGCGCAGAGGGAGGATTATAACAAGTTTCTAATTTAGAAAGTTCTTCTATTTTAACTTTTTTTTGTATTGCTAAAGCAATTAAATCTAATCTTCCAACAACTTCACTATCTCCAATTATTTGTCCTCCAATTATTTCGCCATCAAAGTTACAGACTATTTTAATGGTTATTTTTTCTTTTTCAGAATAATATTCAGCCCTTACATTTCCTGTATATTTTGCTGAAACAGTTTTTATACCCAATTCTTTTGCTCTTGCATTTGTCATTCCAACTGTACCTATATATACTTCTCCAATTTTTGAAACAGTATTATTTAAAACAGGAGGGAATTTTTCTTTTTCTCTCAAAATATTTTTTGCAATGACTTTGGCTTGTCTTACTGCCGTTGTTCCTAACTGACTAAAAATTTTCTCATTTGTATTAAACTCAAATGCTTCAACACAATCTCCACAAGCATAAACATCTTTCTCAGATGTTTCAAGATGTTCATTAACAACAATTCCTTTATCAACTTTTAACCCTGTTTTTTTTGCAAGGGATATGTTTGCCTTTACACCAGTACATAAAAAAATATTATCAAATTGAATTTCTTTTTCTTCTAAAATTATTTTTTTACTTGATATTTCTTTTATTTTGGATTTTTCTAAAATCTCTATATTGTTTTCTTCAAGATATTTTTTTAATTTCTTTGACATGTCTGAATCAAGAAGACTAGGAAGAATGTTTTCTTTTGTTTCTAAAAGTGAAACTTTATTTCCTTTTTCCATTAGAGAAACTACAAGTTCCACCCCAATCATCCCCCCACCAATAACAACTGAATGGTCTTGAGGTTTTACTTTTTTTAAAATTTCTTTTGCATCTTCAATTGTTTTAAATGTCATATAATCAGAATTCTCCAACCCTTTAATTTTTGGAACAAATGCAGAACTTCCATTTGCAATAACTAGTTTATCAAAATTTATTTCCTTGTCATTAAGAATTACTTTTTTGTATTTGGTATCTATTTCTTTGACTTCAGAATTTAATAACAAATCAATATTATTTTCTTCATAATCTTTTTTATTAAAAATAAAAATATTTTCGAAAGATTTTATTTCTTCAGATAAAACATAAGGCAATGCACAAGGAGAATATTCTAAATTAGATGATTTTTCTATAAGTGTTATTTCTGCTTCTTTATTTAACTTACGTAATTCAAATGCACATGTAGTTCCTGCTGAACCTCCCCCAATAATTACTACTTTCATTTTATACAATTTCTCCTTGTTTTTAAAATAATATATCTAAATTTTATTGATTAAATAAAAAATAAAAAATTAAGCTATTTTATTCAATCTTATTCTGCAGATTTTCTTTCAAGTTTGATAACAGTCTTGTTCTTAATAGTGTCGCTAACAGGACATCTTTTTTCAGATTCTTCAAGTATCTTGTTTTCAGTCTTTTCATCAGAGTCAGTTTTCATATCAACTTCAACTTTAATCTCCTGAAAACCAGATCTTTTATCAGAATCTTTATTCATGAAACCTTCAAGATCAAGGATCCCTTTCACATTTATTTTTAACTTCTCTATCTTCACGCTTTTTTCCTTTGCTACCTGGTGAGCTGTCACATTAAGACAACCAGCCAATCCTGCAAAGAGATATTCTATAGGGTTAGCTCCCTTATTACTTCCTCCAAAATCTTCAGGCTCGTCAACTTTTAGCTTATGATCTCTAACTGAGACATCAAGTTCTGTATGTCCTTGAGATTCTGTTTTTATTTCAATTGGTAGTTCTTGTGTCATTTTATTTTTCCTCCCTTTTATTATTTATTTATTTATTTATCTTTTTAATTTAAGCATTAAGCATCTAAAGGACTTTCACATCCATTTTCAATACAAGA
>CAZGCP010000048.1:0-4645 GCA_964524525.1 Candidatus Woesearchaeota archaeon | reverse complement strand
AAAATGGCAAACATAAAAATACCTAGAAAAAAATTTGAAAAAGAAATAGGAAAACTAGACGAAAAAATGCAAAACAAAATAGCAATGTTTGGAACTACTTTAGAAAGTTTTGATGATAAAGAAATTGAATTAGAAATATTTCCAAATCGTCCTGACTTACTTTCTTTTCAAGGATTTAAAAGAGCCTTTCTAGCCTTTTTAAATAAAAAAATAGGACTAAAAGAATATAAAATAAATTCTCCAGAAAAAAATTTCAAAGTAACATTAGACCACTCATTAAAAAATATCCGCCCATATACTGCATGTGCTATAATAAAAAACATAAAACTAGATAATGAAAAAATTAAAGAAATAGTTGACATTCAAGAAAAACTTCATTCAACAATTGGAAGAAAAAGAAAAAAAATAGCAATAGGAATTTATCCTTTAGAAAAAATAAAACTTCCAATAAAATTCAAAGCAATGGAACCAGACAAAATAAAATTTATCCCTTTAGAAACTCAAAAAGAAATGTCTGGATTACAAATACTTCAAAGACATCCCACTGGAAGAGAATATGCTCATCTCCTTGCCGGAAAAACAAAATTCCCTGTTTTTTTAGATGCAAACAATGATGTTTTAAGTATGCCTCCAATAATAAATTCTCAACTTACAGGAAAAATTACAGAAGAAACAAAAGAACTATTCATTGAGTGTTCAGGATTTGATTTTAAATCCTGTAAAAAATGTTTAAATATAATAACTACAACTTTTGCTGAAATGGGAGGGAAAATTTATCAAATGGAATTAAAAATTAATTCAAAAAAAGAAATAACTCCTGATTTAAATCCATCAGAAAAAAGCATATCTAAAGAAAATATAAATAAACTTCTAGGAACAATGTTAACTGAAAAACAAATAAAAAATTTCTTAGAAATGATGGGTCATAAATATGAAAAGGGGAAAGTCAAAACACCTGCTTGGAGAAATGATATTTTACATGAAGTAGATTTAATAGAAGACATTGCAATTGCTCATGGATATGAAAACTTCATTCCAGAATTACCTTCAATATCTACAATAGGTGAAGAAAACAAAAAAGAAATATTAAAAAGAAAAATATCTCAAATTCTTTCTGGATTGGGATTCCTAGAAGTTTCAAACTATCATTTAACAAAAAAACAAGACCAATTTGATAAAATGGACATTCTTGAAAAAGAAAAAAAACATTTTTTAGAAACCATAGAATCTAAAACCGAATACAATATCTTGAGAAAAGATTTGTCTCACTACATTATGAAAATATTTTCAGAAAATAATGATTCAGAATATCCTCAAAAAATATTTGAAACAGGAAGAGTATTTTATATTAATGAAAAAGATGAAATACAAGAAGAAGAAAAAATATCTGGAGGTGTTGCTCCTGGAAATTTTACTGAATTAAAACAAACATTAAACTATCTTGCAAAAATTCTAGACATAAAAATAGAATATAAAGAACCAGAATTAAAAGAAATTCCTAAACATTTTATAGAAGGAAGAACAGCAAAAATAATAATTAATTCAAAAACACAAGGATTCATAGGAGAAATACATCCCAAAATCCTAAAAAAATGGAAAATAAAAATGCCTATTTCTTTATTTGAAATTAGTTTAGAAGAAATTAATAATTTACTTATTTAAAAATAATTCTATTTTTCTTGGATCTTTTTTAATCTCCTTCACTTTTGTAGCAGGTCCCACTATTGTTATTGCTCCCAATTCCACACTTGAAAGAGTGTTAATTATATTAGTTTTTATTCTATCCCAGAAATTACCTTTATCAGTTTCCGAAATAACTGCAAGTTCTATCCCTTTAAAATCCTTAACATGTCCTATCATTGCCATAGTATCCCCAATAAGCCTAGACTCTTCTTCAGGTCTTAATCTTCCTTGAATTATCATCAAGTTATTATTTAAACAAATTGAAAGTATTTTTTTTATTCTTTCATCACTATTCAAATCCTTTATTTCAGAATAAGGCATAAATCTAATTGATAAACCTTCTACCTTATTCAAATTCCTCTTTTTTTTATTTTTTTTAGCCATCATACTTTTTTTGAAAGTTTAAATATTGATTCGTAAAAACCCTTCATATTTTTACCTTTTTTTGCACTTATGCCTACAACTTCATAATCTGGAAAAGCTGCTTCTATTTTTTTAACATCTGATTTCTTTAAATCTATTTTATTTGCTACAACTAAAACAGGAATTTTTCTAGCCACTAAATTTCCTATGATAGTTATGTTAACTTGATTATAGGGATTTTCAGAAGAATCTAAAACAACTACAACCATGTCCATATCATCAAGCCATTTAATACTTTCAATAACTCCTTGTGTAGCTTTCTTTGCCCTATTTTTTGCATCTTTTTTCTTCATTCTAAATTTTAAAAAATCCTCATAATCTATTTTGGTAGCTATTCCAGGGGTATCTACAATTTTAAAAGAAATTTTTTTTCCATCATGTTCCATTTCAACTTTTTCTTTAAATTGAACATTATTTGTTTCGTGAGGTATCTTACTAACACTTCCCATTTCCTCTCCTAAAAAATCCTTACAAATTCTATTAGCTAAGCTAGTTTTTCCAGAATTAGGGGGCCCATAAAAACCCAATTTAATATTATTTTTTCCCCTAAATTTTAAAGAAATTTTTTTCAATAATTTTTTAAAAGCTTTTACAACCATATATAAAAAATACCTTAAAGAGTTTATAAATTTTCTCTTATATTTTGTTTATTTGGATTTTTTTGTTGAAGGGGTTTTCCCAATCCTCTTTCTTGTTTCTGTTTAGCCTGTTTAAGTTTCTTATTACCGCCTCCAAAAGAAAATAATTTTTTTAAACCTGTTTCCTTACCTGCATATTTTTTTAAGACATAATTAATTTGTTCTGACTTCCAACCAACTTTTTTTAATTTTTTCTTTATCTCACTATCTGTCATTGCCTTTTGTTTAGCATTATTTATATAATTAATAAGATTATATAATTGATTTTTATTTTTAAATAAATAATCTTCATATTTCTTATCATACCATTTTTGTAAAAGCACGTAACCTACAACTCCTAAAATAATTAGTATAATCAAAATCAAAATCAATAATCCCCATTTCATACCTTCATCAGTTGTATCTGTAACTGCTGGACCTTGAATTACTGAAAGCTCGCTCAAAGGAGGAGAAAAAAATACAGGGATTTCTAAAAATTCTACATCTTGTTCTGTATAAAATTGAATATCCCCACTACCTTCTAATTCTAAAACATCATAATTATACACAGATTCCATTGAATAATTTTCTGCAAATTCAAACATTCCTTGTTCAAAAAACACAAAATATTTATTTCCAGAACTAAAAGGACTTAAACTTATCTTAAAAGTGCTTAACTCTTTTGAAAAATTCTCAGAATATTCTATTGAAAACCTATTAAATGAAATTTTTGAATCAAGATTTTCAATATTCCATAAAGAAATTTCATTTCTATAAGCTGCTTCATCTGAAAAGTTCCCTCCTCCAATTTCTGCAACAGCCCCAACATCAATATCATTTTCATCAGGAATAAGAGTCACTGAATTTGTGCTTTTTATTTTATCTACTGAAACAGGAAGCTCCAAAGATAATAATTCTAAAAGAACACTTTTTAAATTTTCTATAGATTTATTATTTTGGTATCTTGATTCAAGATCACTTATCTTATTTGATAATTCATCTATTCCTAAATAGTTTTTTAATATCTTACTTGAAAATCCAGAACTTGAAATATCTGATTTTAAATCATTTAATCTTGATTTTTTATCACTTAAAGCTTGTGAAATAATTTCATCTGGAACTCCTACTTCTATTTTAAAACTCCCTGAAACTTCTGTTCCATCTCCATAAATCGCTGTTATTTTCAATGTGTAATTTCCTTCAGAACCATAAGAATGTTCTACATATGGCTTAGAAGTAACTCTAGAAGTGTTATCTCCAAAACTCCAATTAAAACTACTAATGTTCTCAATTGTTGTTGCTCTTAAACTAAATTTAGTAGGATAAGCTACAGCTGTTTTTCCTGGAGAAACTGAAATTATCTCAGTAACATTTCTCACACTTAAATTCTTTTCATCAACAATTTTATCTCCCCCATATTTCAAAACAAAATCAAACTCTCCGGATTCTTTAGGAGCTGTTAAATTAAAAACCTCTAAAGGAATTTTTCCAAAACTTGAATTAACTTTCGCAGGAATTTTATTAATAGTATAAAAATTATTCTTCTCTATTGAAGATCCTATCAATCCATCATATTCCAAATCCAGATTCTTTAAAGTAATTCCTTGTTCATCCACATTAGAACTTATCTTCATTGGAACAATACATCCTTCAGAACAATTCATTGTTCCTCCAGTAATATTCTCAAGATAATCATAAATACTATTTGAAATTACCAAATCATAAGAATCAACTATTTGAAAACTAGGTGAAGCGAATTCCTTTTGCAATCTAAAAATAGAATAAGAACCTACCTCGCTTTTAGATGCAGAAGGAAAACCTGAAAAACCACACTTTTCAGAAGAAGAACCTTGTAAAGAATAATCATTATCATCACCATCATTATAAATACAAACATAATAATCTGAAGGTTTGGAAACAGG
>CAZGCP010000047.1:0-4678 GCA_964524525.1 Candidatus Woesearchaeota archaeon | reverse complement strand
TCATCCCAAAAGAAGAATTAAAAAATTTCTTAATAAAATTTGTAAGAATGTCAGATAAAAAATATCAACAAAAAACAATTAATGAAATTCGTGAAGTCTTGTTAAAAATAGGCATTGAAGAATTCTAAACACAGAAAATAATTTAAATGTCAGTATCTTAAAAATAATAGGGCATGGTATGATATATTTTACAAAGTATTTAATTTAAAACACAAGAGTGTAAGTTCAAATGATAGAACGATAGATTCAAAATTTTCAGATAAAAATAGTTTTTTAAGAGGGATGGCCTCAATATCTTCTTTTCATAAAAGACGTAGTTTAGAAGAATATAGAAATCACATCAATGAACTTACGGGATGGACAGATAATCCGCGTGAAAGGATCGGGAGGTGTTTTCATAATGTTGGAACACACGTTCATAATTCAATAAATTCTTTTGCAGAACAAAAAAATCTACCCAAACCCTCCCCTTTTAGTGATGAAATAAAATATTATTAATATCAATTAAGCAAATCCTTAAGAAAATCACGCCCTTATTCTCATAGAAAACTCTTCAAGATTTTTATATTCTGGTTTTTTGTTTTTTAAAATAGATTTAACTAAATCAAAACTTTGAGAAATAAAAAATGATTTATTAACTTTCAAATCCTTTAATACTTCTAAAAAAAGCTCTTTATTTTTTACTCCCTTAATTTTAGCCAAAGTTATATGAGGAATAAATTCCTTTTCATCTCTATTAAAACCATATTTAAATAAAACCTCATCTATTTGTTTCTTTAATTCTTCTAATGTTTCTGAATTAAGCTTTAGCCAAATAATTTTTACATGTTCTTCATTTGGAAGAAATTCTAAATCTCCAGTTTCAATTGTAAATCTCTGAAAATCAATCTCTCTCAAGGCTTGTTTTGTTTTTTCAATTTCTTCTTCTGAAAGTTCACCCAAAAACTTCAAAGAAATATTTAAACTATCTTTATTCATAAATTTTCCAAAACAAGTTCCAGATTTTTCTAATTTTTCAATCTCATTCAAAATCTCTTTTTTAACATTTTCAGGCAACTGAATTGATACAAAACATCTCATAACTAAATAAAATAACATTAATTAATAAAATTATCTATTCTAAAGAATACTAGTTTTTCTTGAAATATCCATTATTTTTCAGGGTTTTCACATATAAATTCCATTTTTTTTCTTTTGGTAACCTTTCCAAGTTTTGTTCAGTTCCAATATCATATCCTGCTTTTCTAAGTCGATTTAACTCTCCATCAAGTTTAGATTTGGGTATTCCACAAACACGGATATTTTTAGGAGTATATTTTAAAATTCTTTTTAAACTTGGTTTTTCCTCACCGCCCACATTAAAAATTTCTTTAGATTTATTACTCTCCATAATTATATCAGCTAATTTATGTCCATAATCCTCATTACCCGGACTTTTTCTTTTTCCTGTAACTTCTAATTCCATATCAGGATTATACCATTCAAACTTATTATCCAAAACTTTTTTTCCCATATTTAATATAATGAACAGTTATTTATAAATCTTTTGTTTTATGCTACCCAAGAGGAGTAACAATAATAAAATAAAGAATATTGAATTAATTTAAATGAAAATGGATATAGAAGATATATTAAAAGAAAAATTCAATATAGATTTTAAAAAAGTTGACGAATTTTTAATACAAGAAATGAATATTTATGCTGGAAAATTTTTAGTAAAAAGAATAGAAGAAGTATTCAAAAACAAACAAAAATCAAAACAATGGTATTTTTCAAAAATTAGAAGTTTGGGGGATAAAAGACCTTATGATTTATGTAAAGAGGGAGAACACAAAAAAGTAGAAAAAATATTAAAATCAATAGAATATGGAATATACTGATGATAAAAATATAAAAACCCTCTCTGCTTTTTAAAAACATGAAAATAGATTTTACTCCTATTGATTATGATTATTTTGACTGGAAGGGTAAAAACTATGCAAAAATTTATGGAAGAGATTCTCAAGGAAAAAGAATTTGTATAATTGATTCTTGTCCTGTATACTTATGGGCAATTTTAAAAGAAAAAACTTCTGAAAAAAAAATAAAAAAAATAAAAAAAGAAATTGAATCGATTCAACTTGACCTAAAAGGAAGAAAAACAAAAGTAGAAAAAGTAGAAATTCATGAAAAAAAATATCTTGAAAAACCTGTAAAAGCATTAAAAATTTTTGCAACAAATTACAAAGACTTGCATGATGTTGCAGACAGACTTGATTATAAAGAAATAGAAAAGAGAAGAGGATATGATTTAGGTTTCACAACTCATTATATAATTGAAAAAAAAGTAGAACCCCTAAAATGGTATGAAATACAAGGAGAAGTCCTACATAATTCAAATGAATTTGGGGGAATAGATTTATCTATGAATGTGGATATGTGTATTAAAGTAAAATCTATAAAATCTATAAAAGAAAAATCATTTTCACCCAAAGTTCTTGCTTTTGATATTGAAACAGATGAAATAAAAATAGGAGAAGGAGAAATACTTATGATTTCCCTGGTTTCAAAAAATTTTAAAAAAGTTCTAACATGGAAAAAACCAGAAAAATGTAAAAATCAATTACAAAGTTATGTTGAATTTGTTAAAAACGAAGAAGAATTAATTGAAAAATTTACAGAATATGTAAAAGATGTTTCCCCTGATTTTTTAACAGGGTATTTTTCAGATGGTTTTGATCTCCCCTATTTAAAAGCTAGAGCAGATAAACATAAAATAAAACTTCCACTAGGAATTGATGGATCACAACCCCGATTCTCCCATGGAAGGGGTTTGTCTTCAGGAAAAATAAAAGGAATTGTTCATGTTGATTTATTAAGATTCATAAAAACAACCTATTCTCAATACATGAAATCAGAAACCCTTTCCCTAGATGAAGTTTCAAAAGAATTTTTAGGAAATAAAAAAAATGAATTTGAAATAAAACATTCTTCAAAACTAGAAGATGAAGATTGGGAAAATTATTACAAATATAATTTACAAGATTCAATTCTAACCTATGACTTATTTCAAAATTTTTGGCCTGATTTATTAGAATTCACTAAAATATTAAAAACCCCTGTATTTGAAATTTCTAGAAACGGAATGTCCTCTAATGTGGAATCCTATATCTTACATAACTTAGAGAGATTTAATGAAATTCCAGAAAAACGTCCAGGATATAATGAAATAGGAGAAAGAAAAGAAAAAGGAAAATACGAAGGAGCATTTGTTTTTGAACCTACTCCAGGACTTTATGAAAATATCGTAATGTATGATTTTACAAGCAGTTATGGAAGTGTAATTGTTTCTTATAATCTATCAAAACCAACATTACTTGAAAAAAAGAAAAAAAACTCTTATGAAATTGAAATAGAAGACAAAAAAATTTATTTTAAAAAAGAACAAGGATTTATTCCCAAAATTCTAGAAGAAATAATTGAAAAAAGAAAAAAATACAAAAAAGAACTAACAGAAAATTCTGAAGACAATACTAAAAGAGCAAGAAGCAATGCATTTAAGTTATTAGCAAATTCCTATTATGGTTACCAGGGATTTTTTGGAGCAAGATATTATTGTCGAGAAGCTGCAGCTGCAACTGCTGCATTTGCAAAAAAATCAATAAAAGAAGCAATTAAAAAAATTGAAAAAAATAATCATAAAGTAATTTATTCAGATACTGATTCAATTGCTTTTCTAAAACAAAATAAAACAGAAAAACAAATAAAAGAATTATTTAAAAAAATAAACTCCACTCTTCCAGGAATAATGGAACTTGAACTTGAAGGATTTTTCAAAAGAGGTATTTGGGTTTCAAAAAGAACAACAAAAACAGGAGCAAAAAAGAAATACGCTTTAATTGATAAAAAAGATAAAATAAAAATAAGAGGTTTTGAAACAGTTAGAAGAGATTGGTGCCCATTATCCAGAAAAGTTCAAAATAAAATAATTGAATTAATACTTAGAAATGGAGATGAGAAGCAAGCATTAAAATATTTAAAAGAAATATTGAAAAAAATAAAACAAAGAAAAATATCCACAAAAGAACTAATAATCAAAACCCAATTAAAAAAACCTATTTCAGAATATAAATCAATATCTCCTCATGTTGTTGCAGCAAAAAAAATGAAGCAAAAAGAAATTCCTGTTAAACAAGGAGGAATTATAGAGTATTATATTGCAGAATCAAAAGAAAATAAGAAACTAGTAAGAGAAAGAGTAAAACTACCTTCAGAACCAGGAAAATATGATATTGAATACTATTTAAATCATCAAATAATTCCCGCAGTTGAAAATATTTTTGATATATTTGAAGTAAATCTCAAAGAAATAATACAAGGAAAGAAACAAACAACTTTGGAAGACTTCTAAAAATAACAAACCTTATAAACATTCATAACTTAAAAGTTACAACATGAAATCTCTTTCAAATATTTTGAATAATTCAAAAGAAAAAAAACAAGAAACAAAGAACATAGTTAAAACTCTTCCAGAGATTATAAAAGGTAAGAATGATAGATTTTCCAAATATGAATTCCGAATTTCCCAAATAAATGAAAGTATAGAAAAAATTGAAACCAAATACCTTAATGAAGAATCTATTCAACAAATAAACAACACAATTAATCATTTAAAATATGAATCAGAAAAAGGGCATTT
>CAZGCP010000046.1:0-4713 GCA_964524525.1 Candidatus Woesearchaeota archaeon | reverse complement strand
CCATGCCCTCAACCCACAGTTGACAATATCAATTAAAGAAAATCAAAAATTCAAAAAGCCATTTCCATCCGGAGCTTTCCTTCCTTTAATTTCAAAAATAATATTTTTTCCTCTAAATGGTTTTGTGTGGATGGCATCACTTGTTTTTGATGTCAAACCAAAAATATGGAGACATACAAAAAGACACGGATTATACACTTTTTCAGAAATAACAGAACTACATATGGGATTAATAGCCGCTTCAGGAATAATTGCAAACTTGGTTTTTGCTTTAATTGGATATTTAATTGGATTTTCAGAATTTGCTCAATATAGTATCTGGTACGCTTTCTTTAACCTAATTCCAATATCAAACCTCGACGGAAACAAAATATTCTTTGGAAATATATTAATTTGGAGCACACTTGCAACAATAACAACATTTGCCCTATTATTAAGTTTCTTTATAGTCTAAAATGAAATACCTTCAAGGGATTGAACCTAGAGAATATCAAAAGAGGATATTTGAATCATGTAAAGAAGAAAATTGTCTTGTAGTTTTACCAACAGGTTTAGGAAAAACACTTATTGCTTTAATGCTATCTATTCATAGAATGGAAAAATATCCTGGAAAAAAAATAGTTTTTCTTGCTCCCACAAAACCCCTTGCAGAACAACACTTGAAAACCTTTGAAAAATTCCTTCCCGAACTTTTTGCAGATATGCAATTATTCACAGGAAAAGTAAAAGCAGAGCAAAGAAAAAAAATCTGGAAAACTGCAGACATAATATTTTCAACTCCCCAATGTATTGCAAATGATTTGAAAAAAATGAACTACGATTTAAACGAAGTTTCCTTACTTGTTGAGGATGAAGCTCATAGATGTATAAAAAACTATGATTATAATTTTATAGCTAAAAAATATATTTCTCAATCAACCAACCCTTTAATTTTGGGGATGACTGCTTCACCTGGAAGTGAAAAAACAAAAATAAAAGAGATATGTAAAAATCTTGCAATAAAAAAAGTAGAACTAAGAACAAGAGAAAGCTCAGATGTTAAAAAATATTTACAAGAACTTGAATTCGAAAAAATTAAATTAGATTTTCCAGCAGAATTTGAAGAACTAAGGCAAACAATAAAAAAATTATTTGATGGATATGTGGAATCTTTAAAAAAAAGAAATGTCCTGTTTAAACCAGCAACAAAAACAAATCTAATAATGTTACAAAAAGAAATTTCATCAAGTATCTCTAGGGGAAACAAAAATTTTGGATACTTTCATGCTGCTAGTGAATGTGCCCAAGCAATAAAATTACAACATGCTCAAGAACTTTTAGAAACACAAACAATTTCTGGATTCAACAAATACCTTAAACAACTTTTTAATGATGCTTCAAAAGGAAAAAGTAAAGGAATACAAAAATTAGTTTCAAAAACAGAATTTAATTATATTTTTATGAAATCAAATGAACTTATAGCAAAGAAAATAGAACACCCCAAAATAGAAAAATTAGTAGAAATAATTAAACAAGAAAAACAAAATCCAAAAGTAATTGTTTTTACACAATTTAGAGATACTGCCTCAATTATTTCTAAAAAACTAAATGAACTAGAAAATATAAAATCAAAAGTTTTTGTTGGACAAACAAAAAAAACATCTTCGTCTGGAGAAGAAACAACTGGCTTAAGTCAAAAAGAACAAAAACAAGTTATAGATGAATTTTCTCGAGGAGAAATAAATGTTTTAACAGCAACTTCAATAGCAGAGGAAGGCCTGGATATCCCAGAAGTAAATGCTGTTATTTTTTACGAACCCATTCCTTCAGCAATTCGTTCAATTCAAAGAAAAGGAAGAACAGCAAGATTAATGAAAGGAAAGTTAATTATGCTAATAACAAAACAAACTCGAGATGAAAATATTTATTATGTTTCCCGTTCCCGTGAGAAAAAAATGCAATCTGTTATAGAAGAAGTTAGTAGGGATTTGGGAAAAATAAATTACAATGAAAAACAGGAGAAATTATGATAATAACAATAGCAGGTGAAGCTGGTTCAGGAAAAGGAACTTTAAGAAAAATACTTTCTGAAAAATTAAATTATGAATCTTGGTCAATGGGAGATATGAGAAGAGAAATTGCAAAAAAACACAAACTAACAATCCATGAATTAAATGAACTGGGGGAAAAAGAAGATTGGACTGATAAAGAAGTGGATGAGTTTCAAAAACAATTAGGAAAAAGAAAAAATATAATAGTGGAGGGGAGGCTCTCGTGGTATTTTATTCCAAACTCATACAAAATTTATTTAGATGTTTCCCCTGAAAAAGGGGCTGAAAGAATCTTCAAAGAAAAAAGATATACAGAACCAGTAACAGAAGCTATTAGGGAAATGATAGAAAAAAACCAAGAAAGAAAACAAAGTGATATTAAAAGATATGAAAAATACTATGGAATAAATCCCTATAACAAAGAAAACTTTAATTTAATTATAAACACCACCAACAAAAATCCTAAAGAAGTATCAAAAAAAGCTTTAGAGAATATTCCAAAATAAAATGGTAAAAGAATTAAAAAATGACAATTCAAAAATATCCCGAACAAAAAGCAAACACAACTTATGAAATAGGGACAAGGTTAAGAGGTTTTTCAAAACATCACTTAAAAAGAATTGCGAAAGACAACGATATAGAATCTAAAAACAAATGTCTGGAAAAAAAATATGTTCCCCATGTAACCTTCCTTAGACCTTTTTGTATTAAAGAAAATTATAATGAAGGAAATCTGATAAAATCCTTTAATAATTTCTGTAAAAAAGAAAAAAACATTCTATTTAAATTCAATATAACAGATCTCGGATACTTTAATAATAATGAAAAGATAATTTTTGCCCGCATAAATTCTAGAGGAAAACTTGAAGAATTTGTCCAAAATATGGAGGAGTCATTAAACCCTCTAATAGATTTTAAAAGACCTAAAATAAAAAAAGAAAAAGATCCTCATATAATTCCCCATATAACTTTGTTTAAAAGTGATGAAATAAAAAATTTTCAAAAAGAATTTGAAACAATAAAAAACAAAATAGATTTTCCAATAGAACAATATATGGTAAGGGCTTATTTATTAAAAAAAGAGAATAACAAAAAGACAATCTTAAGAGAATATGATTTTTGTTTAAACAAAAGTCTCAAAAGAACAAATGCTCTTGACAAGGAAATATTTAAAAAAACAATTGAAGAATTTGAAAGAAAAAAAATATTAAAGTCTTCAAAAGATGGATTTAAAAAAATAAAACGATAAAGAAAACTATCCTGAATTTAAACCAAAAAATTCTGAAATCCAATAAACGAAAAATTTAAATACATGCATGCATGCATGTAAATATGACAAAAGTAATCTCATTATCAGATGAAGCATATGGAAGACTTAAAAAGATAAAACAAAACAAATCTTTCTCTGAAATAATCTTAGAAATAACAACAGAAAAAACTAATGATAAGTTTGCTTCAAGCATAGGAACTTGGAATGAAGATTTTGCAGAAGACCTGAAAAAAAAGACTTATAATGAAAGAAAAAAACTTAAATCAAAAAGATTTGAATAATATTTGCTTAGACACAGATATTATTATAAATTCTCTAAAAAGTAAGGAGTTTGGAAAAAAATTACTAAAACTAAAAAAACAAGGAGTTTCTTTACATACAACAACCATAAACACTTTTGAATTATTCAAAGGAGTAAGAGAAAAAGAAAGAGAAAGTTTAGAGAATTTCTTTTCCGGATTAAAAATACTTGACTTTGACATAAAAGCTTCAGAAAAAGCATCTCAAATATTCAACAACCTAAAAAAACAGGGAAATAATTTAGATCTTGCAGACATTATGATAGCCTCAATAGCAATAGTAAACAACCAAGCACTATTAACAGAAAACAAAAAACATTTTAAAAGAATTCCTGAACTTACATTGGTTTAGATTAAACCTAAAGAGTTTTTGATTTAATTGCTCTTCTAAAATAAAGTCACAAAAAACAAATTTATAAAGATTATTAATTATTTTCTTTTATGAAAACAATAATAAAAAAACCCATAGAAGATATTTTCTCAAAAAAGAAACCTAAAAAAATTTCAAAAAACAAACCAGAACAAAAACAAAAAATAATTATAGATTATAGAGAGAAAAATTCTTTAGTCCCAAGCCAATTACATAAACTTGAATTTGACATAGAATTTAAGGAATTAAAAGTTGCAGATTATCTTATTAAAGAAACTGCTATTGAAAGAAAAACAATTCCTGATTTTATTTCTTCTATGATAAATAAAAGATTATTAAAACAACTTGAAGAATTACAACAATACAAAAACAGATTATTAATTATCGAAGGTTTTGAGGAATATGAATTATATGAAGATTCAGAAGAAAACTCAAAAGGATTAAATCCAAATGCAATAAGAGGATTTATTCTCTCAATTTTATTAAAATATAATGTTCCAATTATTTATACAAAAAATCCAGAAGATACTGCAAAATTTATCTCAGTTCTTTCAAAAAAACAAGACAAAGAAATTTCATATCAAGTAAAAAAAAGAAATCTAAACAAAAAAGAACAACTTCAATTTATCATAGAAAGTTTTCCTGGAATAGGTCCAAAAACAGCAAAAAAACTTTTAGAAAAATTCGGTTCAATAAAAAATATAATTATTGCAGATGAAGAACAATTAAAAGAAATTTTAGGAA
>CAZGCP010000045.1:0-4773 GCA_964524525.1 Candidatus Woesearchaeota archaeon | reverse complement strand
TTGTTTCGTTTATAGGAATTTTATCTGTTATTTCTGCGTGTCTTTTTGCTGCAGTTTCACTTAAGTATACTGCAAATCTAAAATTACAAACTTGCTGTCCTTGATACTCATTACAACTTTCAATAATTGCATTTGGAGGATTTCTTGCAACAGAGGTTATATCTTTATCCCCTCCACTAAAAACAGTTTCATTTCCAATTTTAGCTTCAAATTTTCCTTGTTGAGAAACTAGATTTTTAATGTCTTCTGGTGTTGCTCCTGCAATTTCTATTTTAATTCTATTATTTCCTTGTAAATCTATTACAGTTGAAACATCTACATCTTCAATACCATAAACATTTAATCTTTGATTAAGTATTGCTGCTAAATCTTCAGTTTCTTTACTTGTGAGTTCATGGTCTTTTGCTTGAACTAATGCCCTAGACCCTCCTGCTAAATCCAAACCTGTTTTTAAGTTTGTTAAAGGAGCTTTTGAAACAATTATTTCAGGGGAATGATTTGAATAATATATTATTTCAGATTCTTTTGTTTGAATTAATAATTTGATATCTTTCTCAGAAGGAAAATTTTCTTGAATTATTTTTGAATAATCTTCTAAAGATTCTATTGTTTTTCCGTTTATAGATTGGATTAATTGTCCTTTTCTTAATCCAAAATCAGAAGCTGTTGAATTGTCTTCAATACTTTTTATAATCACTCCTTTTTGTAAAAAAGAAGGAGTAATAAAAATAGATAATAAAGAAAAAATTAAAACAATTACCAAAATCCAAATTCTCCAAGTTAATTTAAATTTCATTTTTTGTTTTGAACATACCATTTAATTAATGAAACATTTGTTATCCAAGTGTTAATTAAATCAAATCCCAAACCAATAACTAGTATTGTAAAGATTTGTGAAAGAATTGGAGAGAAAGAACTAACAATAATTAAAGCAATTGAAAAAGCCAATAAAGAAGTTAAAGTCATGGTCATACCTGTTTGAAAAGATTTGAAAAGCCTTTCATTTATAGTCCCTTCTCTTCTTTTTAAAATCCTATTTGTAAGCAAAATATCTGTATCAACAGAGTAACCTATAAGCATTAAAAAAGCAACAATTCCTGCACTCGACATTTGAATACCTAAAAAATTAACTAATGCCAAAGTCATAAAAATATCTGCAAAAGCTGAAATAATTACTGCGAAACTAGGCATATTATATTTCAAATAAACAAATAATCCAAAAAACAATACTGCAAGAGATAAAAATACTGAAACTTGTAATGAAATTACATTAAATCCAAAAAATAAAAGTGGAGGTAATATTGAAAGAATAACTAAAAGAATCTTTAATTTATTTTGTTTTCCAAAAATCAAGAAAACAACAACACCCATAAAAGTAAATGCGTAAACTATTGCAAGAATTAATTGATTAAAAAAACTCTTACTTAAACTAGGCCCGGTAAATTCAAAACTACTGTTTTCATCTGTTAATTCATAACCCAAATAATCTTCTAAAACTTGTCTTGTATGATTTCCTTCACTTTTAGTTTCAATAATTAAAGCTTTTTGTTCTCTGGTTGTTAAATCATAAATCTTTCTTGTTTTCAAACCATCTAATTCTAAAGAAAGGGAATTCTCTAAATCTCCCTGATTAATTTTTTCATAAATTGTAATTGAAGTACCCCCTGTAAGAGAAATGTCCTTGTAAATAAAATCTTCATGAGAAGAATAAAAACTAATCATATAAATAATAGAAATTAATAAAAGTACAGCAGGAATGATCAATAATTTCTTATAGTTTTTGTCGTGCCAGTTCTTTTTTTGATTTTCCATTTGCTAAATAAATTAATTTATGAGTGCGCGGGCTGGGATTCGAACCCAGGTCAACTGGTTGGAAGCCAGTTATTCTGCCACTGAACTACCCACGCATATAATAATTTATTTTATGAGAGTTTTAAAGGTTTTTGTTTATAAAAAATACGCCCAGGACAGGATTCGACAAAAAATTTCTTTGAAATTTTTAGTTCGCCTGTCTTTCCAATCACAAAAGCAGAAATCCAGACGAAACCTAAAAAAGGCAGGTCTCGTTTTTGTCTAATCTTTTATGAAAAAGATTAAGTTTCTAATCCTATTTAACGCCCAGGACAGGATTCGAACCTGCGACCTATTCCTTAGGAGGGAATCGCTCTAATCCAGCTGAGCTACCTGGGCAAAAAAGGAAATGTTTGTTTTTGTAGGCATCTTTTTGTAAAAAAGAAAGCCAGTGTGGGAGAGAGGACTCGAACCCCCGTAGGCACTAAGCCATCAGGTCCTTAACCTGACCCATTTGACCGCTCTGGCACTCCCACTTACAAAATTTCTAAAAATCAAGCATATAAAAAACTTTATAAAAGGTAATTGTCTCAAAAAATTGAGACAGCCATAGTAATTGGGAAACACCTGGTCTCTTTCCGAACCCAGAAGTTAAGCTAATTACGTCAGTTGTTTTAGTATCACCCAGATGCGAAGCTCTGATGCTGTCTTGTTTAATTTTTCATAAATAATAAAAACAAATAATTCTTTTTTAAAGTATGAAATATAAAATTTCTAAAAAACAAGCTGAAGAAAAAATCAAAGAATTCTTTGAAAACATAAAAAACAAAACCCCTAAAGAAGTTAAAAAAATAAAAAGGCTTGCTGCAAATAAAAAAATTCCTTTGAAAGAAAAAAGACAATTATTTTGTAAAAAATGTCTTACTCCTTATTCAGGGAAAGAAAAAATTAGAATAAAATCAGAAAAAAAATCTGTAGTATGTTTAAATTGCGGTTATATTTCTAGATGGAAAATTAACTCTTCTTAAACTTAGAAACAAGTTCTACATTATCTGATTGTCCTAAAAAGACACTTCTACAACAAAATCTTTCTAAACCTAATTCATCTAACACTTTTTTTGTGGATTCTCCTTCAGAGGTCCTTTTTTTGAATTCATCCCACAAATGTCCTACAGGTTTTCCACAGCTAAAGCATCTTACTGGCACTATCATATTTATTTGGATATAAGTGAGTTTTTAAAACTTGTGGATATCCAATACAAATATTTAAAAAGAAAAATATTTTTTAATAGTAATTAAAAAGGTGAAAATGGCAAAAAAATGTATTTATTGTGGTTCTGAAATACCGGATAGTTCTGTAATTGATTTTTGTAATAGGTGCGGGATAGGAGTGTGGGGAGAAAAAATGTTTAAGGCAATTGTAAAAAATATGGAAGATGCCCGTGAAAACGGAGATTTGTGTCATCACAGGGTTGAAGATACAAAAAAAGAATAAAAAGATAGATTTTTAAATAGTCTCTTTCTGAAATAATTATGAGAATAAAGAAACCCAAAGAAAAAGGGAAAATTCAGTTTAGCAGATACTTTAGAAAGTATAATGAAGGAGACATAGTTGCAGTTGTTAGAGAACCTTCATGCAAGTGTAATTTTCCTGATAGAATTCAAGGAAGAACAGGAATCATTGACGGAAAAAGAGGAAAAGTATATTTAGTAAAAATCAATGATTTTAAAAAAGAAAAACAATATCTTATTGAGCCAATACATTTAAAAAAAATAAAACAAATAGAAAAACAAAATGATAAGAAAGAGTAAACCCCTAAGTATGGCAGAAGCAAAAGAATATATGGATAAAAAAGATGAAACTATGCCATTTATAAAAAAATTCTCTAATATGGAACCAGAAAAAGCAAAAGAAATAAGGGAAAAAATAGAAGGATTAGACATGATTAAAATAAAAGAAACTCATATTTGTAAGATCATAGATCTTCTTCCTAAGGACAAGGAAGACATAAATAAAATATTTATAGATGTTAGTTTAGACCAAGATGAAACTCAAAAAATTCTTGACACAATTAAAGACTTTAGATAATCAAAATGGACAAAGAAGAATATGCAATTATACTAGAATATTTACCCAATGGATATCCTTTGGAAGAAAAAACAATGCCAATAGCTCAAGCTATAGGTAAAGAAAATTTAATATTATTGGAGTTAGTTCCCAGAAGAGGAGTTTCTCTGGAAATAGATGAAGAAGTTTATATTGGACAAGATAAGAGAGAAAAAATATACTATATTTCAGGTAGACTCAAAAGAGAAAAATTAACAGAAAGATCAAAAGAACAATTAGAAGAATATCTTCAAAAATATGTTAGTGATAGAGAAAAAGATTTTGTTGATTTTTATAACAAAGCAGACCCAATAAATAAAAGAATCCATCAGATAGAATTCCTTCCAGGTATGGGAAAGAAACACATGCAAGAAATTGTAAAGCAAAGGGAAGAAAAAAAATTTGAATCTTTTGAAGAAATGAGAAAAAGAATCCCTCATCTTCCTGATCCCAAAAAAGCTATTGAGAAGAGAATTTTCACGGAATTAACAGAAATGGAAAGGCATAATTTATTTGTAAAATGACAAACCTAAAAAACTATGAAGGAAGTATGATAAGAATAATCACCACAGACATACCTGGAGGTATGAGCCTTTATTCTGGATTAACAAAAATTAAGGGTGTTTCATGGAGTTTTTCAAATGCAATATGTAATTTATTAAATTTAGATAAAAATAAAAAAATTCAGGAGTTAAGTGATGAAGAAAAAAGTAATATCTCTGAAATTATAAAAAACGCAGAAAAAATTCCTTATTTTTTAAAGAATAGAAAAAATGATTTTGAAACTGGAGAAGACCAACATCTAAATGGAAGTAATTTAGATTTAGTAAAAAGTTTTGATATTAAAAGATTAAAAAATATAAAAAGTTATAGGG
>CAZGCP010000044.1:0-4774 GCA_964524525.1 Candidatus Woesearchaeota archaeon | reverse complement strand
GCTTCTAAACGCAACGTTTTATATGCTTTTGCGTTGGTTTAAATTTAAACAAACAATAAATATAATTACTTACAAATTTAAAGAAAATTAATTATTTTTTATCTAGTTTCCGAAATCTTGCAAAGATACCTCTATTATTTAAAATATATATTAAAAAATATATTTCTTACAAACATTTAAATAATATTTTTTCTAGTTATTTTTATGGCTTGGGAAAAGTGGTCGAGAAAAAAAGTTATAAGATTTTCTAAAACAGCTTTATTACTTTCAGTAGCTTTGTATTTTACAATTGTTGTTTTTAATAATTTAATAGATTACAATTCTAACTTTGAATTTGTAAAACACGTTCTTTCAATGGATACAACTTTTGAAGGAAATAATCTAATGTGGAGAGCAATAACTAATACAACAGTTCATCACATTTTTTATTGGATGATTATTCTAGGAGAATTATTTGTAGCAATCTGGTGTTGGATTGGAACAATCAATTGTTTTAGATTTTTCAAAAAAAGAAATTTTGAATATGGTTTAAGGCCTGGAATAATTGGAATAGTTGCAGGACTTTTACTTTGGTTTTTAGCATTTATAACTATTGGAGGAGAATGGTTTGTAATGTGGCAATCAGAAATCTGGAATGGGCAAGATGCTGCATTCAGAATGTTTGCAATAACAGGAATAATTCTTTTATTTTTAACTCAAAAAAACGAGTAATTCTCAAAAGATAAACAATCTTAAAAACCTCAAATAATTAATAATTAAAAGAGGAAAATGAAATATAAAAAACTTGCAGAGCTTTATGAAAAAGCTTCTTCTACAACAAAACGTCTTGAAAAAATAGAAATGCTTTCAGAATTTTTAAAACATCTTTCAGAAAAAGATAGAGATGTTATGTATTTATTAGAAGGAGATATTTATCCAGAATATGATGAAAGAAGGATAGGTATTTCAAATCAACTAGCAATAAAAGCAATTGCAAAAGCAATAGGAACAGATTCAAAAAAAGTTTTACAAGAATGGAAAAAAATAGGAGATTTAGGAAAAGTTGCAGAAAAATTAGCAGGAAATAAAAAACAATCCACACTAGTTGCGTCAAGTTCACTAGATACAAAAAAAATTTTAGATAACCTAAGAAAACTTCCAGAATTAGAAGGGCAAGGAACAATAAATAAAAAAATCTCTTTAATAACAGAACTACTAACTCATGCAAATTCTCTAGAATCAAAATATTTAGTAAGAACATTAATTGGAGATTTAAGAATTGGAATAAAAGAATCTACAATTCGTGAAGCATTATCAAAAGCATTTTTTAAAGGAAATAAAAAAATAGCAGAAAATATACAAAGAGCAATAGACAAATCAAATGATCTTGCAATAGTTTTTGATGCCTGTAAAGATAAAAGTTTGAAAGAACTAAAAAAAATTTCATTACAAGTTGGAAAGCCCATAAAGGCAATGCTCGCACAAAAAGCAAAAACAATTGAAAATGGATTCAAAGCAGTTGGAAAGCCTTGTGCAGTAGAATATAAATATGATGGATTCAGATTATTAATCCACAAAAAAGGAGAAGACATAAAACTTTTCACAAGAAGTTTAGAAAATGTAACAAAACAATTTCCAGAAGTTAAAGAATATATTGAGAAATACATTAAAGGGAATTCCTTTATTTTAGATTCAGAAGCAGTAGGATACAATAAAAAAACAAAAGAGTATACTCCTTTCCAAGAAATATCTCAAAGAATAAGAAGAAAATATGGGATTGAAAAAATGCAAAAAGAGCTCCCCATTGAAATAAATGTTTTTGATATTCTATATTATAATGGAAAATCATTACTAGATACAGAATTCAAAAAAAGAACCAAACTAATTCATGAAATAATCAAAGAACACAAATACAAAATAATACATTCAAAACAAATAATTACTTCAAATGAAAAAAAAGTAAAAGAATTCTATAAAAAAGCATTAGAAGAAAATCAAGAAGGGATAATGATGAAAAATCTTGAAGCAAAATATCAACCAGGTTCAAGAGTCGGGCATATGTTAAAAATAAAACCAGAAGAAAGAGATTTAGATTTAGTAATAACTGGTGCAGAATATGGAACTGGAAAAAGAAGTGGTTGGTTAAGTAGTTTTATTTTATCAGTAAAAGGTAAAAAGAATGGAGAATATTTGGAAATTGGAAAAGTTGGAACAGGAATAAAAGAACTAGAAAACAATGAAAATCCAGAAGCAGTTACATTTACCAAACTAAATAAGTTACTAAAACCCCTAATAACAAAAGAAAAAGGAAAAACAGTTGAAATAAAACCCAAAATAATTGTATCTGTAACATATCAAGAGATTCAACATTCTCCAAATTATAATTCTGGATGGGCTTTAAGATTTCCAAGAATAACTTCATTGCGTCCAGATAAACCTCTTTCAGAAATTGCAGATCTAGAAGAAATTGAATTAGATTTTAAAAAACAAAAAAGAAATTGGCAGTATGGATAAATGCTTTTAATAAAAAATAAAGACATTACAGAATCTTACAGAAATTATTTCAATACCTTGTGGAAACAAACAAAAAATAAACTAGAACCTCTAAATTCTCTCTAAACCATGCAAATTTTTATAAATACCTTCCTCTAATAAAAAATATGAAAAGAGGAAAAGAAAAATCAATTTTAATTTTTATGATTAGTTTGGTCTTTATGATTTCTTTATCCACGTCATTAGATATAACTTCTCCAACAGAAAACAGCACAACATTAGAGTATAAATCAGAATCACTAAATATTGATTTTAATGTAGAAAATGAAACAAACATAACTTGGAGTCTTGAAAATACTTCTAGTTCTGGAAATTTCACAATAGAAAATTTAACAGGAATTTTAACAAACAATACAAATCTTTCAATTGGAAACTATTATTTAAATATAACAGCAACAAACTTGAGTTCAGGAAACTCAACATCAAAAAATTTCACTGTATTTGTTAGAGATTTAACAGCCCCAACAATTATCCTTCCAAATGAGAGTTCTTTTTATAACAATCAAAGTATTTCCCTACAATTCAATGCAAAAGATGCTTCAGAAATTTCAAATCAAAGTAATGTGACAAATTTAAATAAAAGTCTTGGAAACTTAACTTTCAATTATTCAACAAGAATTTTAACAAATAGCTCTATTTTAGGAATTGGAAATTATTCTATCAATATAACAGTTATCGACATACATAACAATAGAAACTCAACAATATTCAACCTAGAAATAAAAAACTCTACAATAAACAATGAAACAAACTCTTCTAGTGAGGACAATTCTAGTGATGATGAAGCAGAAGATGAAGCAGAAGAAGAAACATGTGAAACAGACTGGAATTGCACTGATTGGAGTGAATGTGAAGATGGAACACAATCAAGAACTTGTGAAAATGAAAATAATTGTAGTAATGAAACTGACAAACCAGATGAAGAAAGAAATTGTACAGTTGAATGTACTCCAGACTGGACTTGTACTGAATGGAGTGAATGTGAAAATGGTAAAAAAACAAGAACTTGTAATGATGATAACGAATGTGAAGACAATTCCAATAAACCTGATGAAGAAAAAACATGCACCATTAAAGAACCTGCTTGTGAACCAAATTGGGAATGCACTAACTGGAGTGAATGTATAAATGGAACAAAAACAAGGAATTGTACAGATAAAAATGAATGTGAAAACAGTGGGGGGGAATATGCTGAAGAAAAAAAATGTTCAAAAAAAGAAGAAACAAAATTAGATATTAAAAATGCTCCTTCAACAGGTGTAATAATAATAAGTATTCTTTCTGCTTTAGGTATTGCAACAACACTTTATTTTAGAAATAAAAATTTTGATATTAAAAAAGTCTTTAAAAAGAAGAAGTAAAAAGATTTATAAACCCTTTTTCTCTTTTTAAATAAAATGGCTTCAAAAAAGGAATCTTCATATAAAATACAAAATATTGTTGCTACTGCTTCTTTAGGAAAACCTGTTCCATTAACAAAACTTGCTCGTACTCAACCTAACACAGAATATAATCCTGAAACATTTCCAGGACTAGTTTTAAGAATTAAAGAGCCAAAATCAGCTGTTTTAGTGTTTTCTTCAGGTAATTTAGTTTGCACTGGAACAAAATCAACAGTTCAAGTAAGAAAAGTTATTGATGAAGTTATAAAACAATTAAAAAAAATAAGTGTAAATATTACAACAAAACCCAAAATAACAGTTCAAAATATTGTTGCTTCTGGAACAATTAATTTATGTTTAAATCTAAATTTTTTAGCTTTAGAAATGGAAAATACAGAATACGAACCAGAACAATTTCCAGGTTTAGTTTATAAATTAGAAGAACCACCTGCAACATTTCTTTTATTCACAAATGGAAAACTTGTTTGTACAGGAACAAAAAATAGACAACAATTAGAAGAAAGCATGAAACAAATATTAAAAAATGTTAAGGCTGCTCTAAAAAACAAATAATTAATTCCTTGAATGAAATCCATAAAAAAGATCTCTTCCAAAACCTATTGATTCTCTATAAAATTTTTGTATTGGACCTATTTCATTTTCCCGAATTTCCTCTTCATCACCTCCATCTAAAAAAGAAGATAAATCATCTAAATCATTCCTAATATGTTCATAAGCACTCCTATAGGAAAAATCAAAAAAATTCTCTTTAAAAAACAAATTTACATAATCATCATGAAATCTTTTCATCTCATTTTGATTTTTCCTTTCATAAATAGAAAGAATCTCTTCACCCATTT
>CAZGCP010000043.1:0-4788 GCA_964524525.1 Candidatus Woesearchaeota archaeon | reverse complement strand
GGTTCTTCATCTAATTCAATTAAACAAGAATTTTCATTATGTCCTTGATAAATAAAACTCTTTTTTAATCTAGCCTGATATTTAGCAGCAACATCCACCTCTCCAGATTCTCCTGCAACAGCATGTAACTTTCTCTCAACTTTAAAATCAGGTTCATCTCTTCTTAAAACAGAAGGACAATTACAAAAAAGTTTACAAGTATCTAATTGCTGATGAATTTCCAAACCACTTTTAAATTTTAATTTTGAATAGTTCATAAAAACAAAAAATAAGGAGTATTTATTAAATTATTGTTGAAAATTCATTTTAATATTTCCTTTAGCATCAGGAGAAATTAAAACATACTTATTATTTCTTCCAAATTCATTAGCATATTTTTCTAATTGCCTTTTTACCTTTTTTTGTTTCAGACTTGCAGGACTTGACTTAATCTCAGCGTAAATTTTCTCAAAAGAATTATATGCAAAAACATCTACTGCTCCTTTCCCATTGGAAAGGGGAACCTCAAAATCAACAGAATAATTTCTTTCTTTAAAATAATTTCCAACAACATTCAAAAATTCACTGTGATTCATTTGTTATTTTTTCTAATTTTATTTTTGTATTTTTAGTGAAATCATTTAATTTATCAATTAAATCACTAGGAACTTCTCCAACAATATTCAAAATAGTTTTTCTTTTTGAATTCAAATATCCTTTAATTTCTTTAAAAACATTCATTTCATCTTGAGAACTTATATATATTCTATCCTTACCAAATTTAGAACCTCTGTCTAAATAATACTCTCCACTAAATTTATTTCTTAAAAAATATATATGATTTATTTTAACTTACCTCCAGGTTCCTCAGTAAGATCTCCCAAAATTTCATCAAGGCCATTGTTTACTTTACTAGCACAATAATCATAAAATCTTTTTTTATTTTGTTTTCCTCCATGCTCATATTCTTTTAAAGCGCTTCCAAGTAACTCCCTATAAAAAATAGCTTCTCCTGCAGAAATCATTGCTGGAGGTAATCCGCCATCATAAAGAATTCTATCTTGGATCAATCTAGCAGTCCTTTTATTACCATCCATAAAAGGTTGTATGGCAGCAATATCAATATGTGCTTTAATCGCGGATTCAAGAGTATCATGGGAATTTATTTCTTTTATATCTAAAATAGATCCTCCAATTTTATTTTCAACTTTAGTAGGATTTGGGGGAGTATAGTGAGGATAATTTAAAGTAACAGAATCATTTCTATCAATATCTCTCCTTTTTCTAATTTCATTTCTTTTTTTCCCCATAACCAAACCATTAGTTCTTTCTAAAAGATCTATATCTAAATAATCTATAAAATTCCCATATTCTCCTTTTTTACATAAAAAATACCAAGCATTATGAACATTTTGTATTCCTTTTCTAGCTATTTTCTTTAATGTTTTGGGTTGTTTTTTATCTGATAACAACTCCTTTCTTAAATCAGGATTTTCAATCCAAAAAGAATAAACATCTCCAATAGACCTTATATTTTCAATAACTAAATCCTTTCTTTTATCGTAATATTCTGGAGATCTAGCTATTTTTTCTAATTTCATAGAAATTTCTTTCCGCAACACATTATCAACAAAGTTTTCCATAATAAATAAAATAAAAAAGAATATTTAAATCTTTTGAATTGTAACTATTTAAAAATTACAAATAATAAACTAAAAGGATTTTCACTTTATCTTTAAATGGCTTTAAACGAAATATTTCAATACTCTGAAATAGGAATTATATTCCTTCAAATAATTTTAAGTATTTTATTTATACAACAAGGAATTTCAAAATTAAAAAACAATAAATTCTCTAATGAAATGAAATGGAAACCCTTTTTTGGGAATTTATTAGGATTTTTTGAATTAACTGCTGCTATAAGTCTTCTAGGAATTTATCCAAAAATAGGAGCATTAATCATTTCTATAATTATGTTAGGAACAATTTATTATAATGCATTTGTTTGGGAAAAGAAAATGCTTGCTTCATGCGGGTGGATTTATAATTTATTAATTCTAGCAGCAGCAATAACAATAATAACCTCGAAATTTAATTTTGCTTTAATATTCTAATCTCTTATTCAATTCACCAGAAATATTTTCTAACATTTTTTCCTTAACATTCCAATCAGAATGTCCTAAAACCCATCCTAATTTAACTAAAGCAGTTTCACTTAACATATCCTCCAAATAAAAAATTCCTGTTTCTAAAAGTTCACGTCCATTAGAATAAACCAAAGGGTCTACTCTTCCAAAAATACATTGAGAAGTTCCACAAACAATCAAACCTTTTTTCTGAACTTCCTTCAACTTAGCTGTCCAAGAGTTTCTTGATTCTTTTGTTGCAACGTGTCCCAAACCAGTCATTTCTAAAACAATTCCCTTATATCCTTTTTCTAAATAAAAATCCAAAATTTCAGGAGATTGTCCAGGGTAATATTTAACTAAAGCAACCTTTTCTTCAAATCTATTATCTGATTTTATCTTACCTTTTTTTCTCAAATTATAACTAATAATTTTCTCAATCTTCCCAGGAAAAACTTTTGCAAAAGGTTTATTATTGATAACTTTAAAAGCATCTCTTTTTGAAGTGTGGAGTTTCTTAACTTTTGTTCCAGGCATTGCATAACAATAACTATCATCTGAATCAGCATGACCAACAACCAAAACCTCAGCAATATCACTTAAACCTGCAACTTCAGCAGAACATTGTAAATTTAAATTAGCATCTGAACTTGCCCTATCAATACTCCTTTGAGAATAAGTTAAAACAACAGGTTTATTCAAACTTTGATCATGATTTAAAAAGAAACTCAAAGCAGAAGAAGTATAATGTAATGTATCTGTTCCATGAGTCACAATAACCCCAGAAATACTAGAATCATTCAAACAATCTTCAACAACTTTTGAAATTTTTTTCCAATCTTTATAATCCATACTTTCAGAACCCTTCATAAAAGGAATTTCCACTCTAGAAACATTAACTTTCTCAAACATTTCTGGATAAAACTTAAACAAATTTTCAGGAGAATCTAACCATTTAACTCCCCCTGTCTTAGAATCATAACGAGAAGCAATTGTCCCTCCCGTAATTATCATAGCGACATTTGGTTTGGAAGAATCTTTTTTAATCTCAATTTCCTTCTTTTTTTCTTCTTGTCTTTCAATTAACTTAATATCAGAAATTTTCTTCTTATCAAAACCAATATTATAACCATTATTCAACTTTAATAAAACAATTCCTAATTCAGAACTCTCTAATAATGTTCCTTCATAAATTTCCTTCATTAAATGAATCTCGACCTTGTCTCCTGCTTGAGGTTCTTTTATTTTTTCTGTCATAAAAAGAAATAGAAACAACTAATTAAAAATATATTGGTTATCTGCAAAAAACAAACTTAACTCAAAGCAACAAAAACTTCTCTAATTACTCCTCCTAGAAAAACAAGAATTAAAAACCCAATTATAAACCAATTTATTGGAATAGAATACTCTGGTTTCCTATCTCCCCTTATCTTTGCATTCTTAATCATAAACAAAATTAAAACAGCAATCATTCCTCCCGAAATCACTCCTCCAATAGCAATAATTTTTGTAAAAGTAAAAAAATCAAAAATTCTTGTAAGCAAAAACAACAGCATAGGAACTATTGCAGAAAAAAACCAAGCTTTTCTTTTATTGAAACCCCTATCATAAAGATAATTCTCATCCAAAGCATTTCCAATAGCAAGGTAAGAAGTAAACATAGTTAAAATACCCAAAAAAACAAATATTTTTCCTAAAGACAATGTAGCAACTTCAGGGGTATTCATTCCCTGAGAACCAACAACTAAAAGAGTAAAAAAAGCATAAATAATCATAGAACCCAGTGTTCCAAAAATCAAAATATTTTTCATAATTTTCTTATTTTTCTTTAAATAAATACTAATAGCAGGTATAACATGAAAAGATATTAAAGCAAATAAAACAACACCAAAAGGAAGAAAAATATTTCCAAAATTAAAATAATTCAAATTACTTGTCTCAACCTCTCCAGCAAAAACAAAAAATATCACAATTAATAAACCTAAAATTATAGCAACACCATATTTCTCATATCTCTTAAAAGCGAGCATCCCTCTCCAAAGTAATAAAGACATGAACCCCCCAAAAATCAAACCAAATAAAATAGTTTGATTTAAATTTCCTAAAAATAAAAAACTCAAACTCTCTCCAATACCCAAAATATAAGCAACCATAGAAGAATAAATTCCAAAAAATACAGCAAACTTCATTGCATTTGCAGAATTCTTTCCAAGATATTTTTGTGAATATTTTATAATTTGATGTTTTCCTTTTGTTCTTAAACAAATTTCCCCTAAATATAAATTAGCCAACATAATAATCCCTCCCACTAAAATAATGTAAAGCAAGGCAATAAAAAAACCAGATTGAGCAGCAACATAAGGCAAACCTAAAATCCCTGCTCCAATACAACTACCCATTAAGATGGCTATTCCAATAAAAAACCTCTTTTTATCAATCATTAAATAAATAATAAAATAAAAATTATAAAGGTTTCTCTATGCAGGGTTTGGTTTTGTAGTGTATCTTTTTTGATTTTCTGAAAAGAAAAGCGAAATAACTAAATCTTTGATTTTGTTTTTTTGAAAAGATAATTTCTGGAAGGTTTGGTTTGTATTGTTTTTATTTTAAAAAGATTTCTCTATGCAGGGTTTGGTTTTGTAGTGTATCTTTTTTGAAAAGATGGTTTATGGAAGGTTTGGTT
>CAZGCP010000042.1:0-4863 GCA_964524525.1 Candidatus Woesearchaeota archaeon | reverse complement strand
TTGGATTTCAAGAAAGTATTTTATAATGTTGAAATAGGGAAGTTTTCTACTATTAAAGAAAGTTTAGATAATTATTTGGAAAAATGGAGAGATTATTCCCCTGAGTTTATAGAAGGTTTTCATTTGATTCAAAGTAGTTTATTTGAACCTAATGAAGGAAGAAGGATTGCAACTTTGGAAAAAGCTTTACAAGTTGTTTTAGATGGTGTTCATGAAAAGATGATGAAATTCTCAAGAGAAGTTAAGTCTCCTTTAACTAATGTTTATATGTTAACTATTATGCTCCCTGTTTTAGGTGTTGCTCTTCTACCTTTAGCTTCTGCAATGGTTGGAGGTTTAGTAAAATCTATACATGTTTTTTTAATTTATAATTTAATAATTCCTTTTATGGCTTTTTTCTTAATTGATAAAATTTTAATGAAACGTCCAGGAGGTTATGGACAATCAAAACTTCTTGAAAGAAATCCAGATTATGCTAAATATAAAAGTAATGAACATTATTATAAAGCATTTTTAATTGCATTTCCTTTAATACTTTTAGGGTTGTTACCTTTGATGCTTCAATTTACTCCTCTTTCAAGTGCATTTGGTTTACCTCCTAATTTTACTTTTGCTGATATTGGTTTTGGAGGTTTTGAAAAAATTGCAGGAGATAGTTTTTTGGGATTTATGGAAACTAGTGAAGGGATTAAGGGTCCTTTTGGTTTGGGTGCTTTGCTTTTGGGAATGTTTTTGCCTTTAGGAATTGCTGTTTTCTTTTCAGTAGCATATAAGTCAAAAACAAAAGATTTAATTAAGTCTAGAAATTCAACAGTTCAATTAGAAAAAGAGTTTAGTAATTCTTTGTTTCAATTAGGAAACAGGCTAGGAAATGGTGTTCCTCCTGAATTGGTTTTTTCAAAAGCAGCAGAATCTGCAAAAGGTTTGAAATCTGGAGAGTTTTTCTCTAAAGTTAATTATAATATAAGGAGTTTGGGAATGAGTGTTGAAAATGCTATTTTTGGAAAAAGAAGGGGAGCTCTTAATTATTATCCTTCTGATTTGGTTGCAACAAGTATGAAAATTTTGGTTGAAGGTTCTAAAAAAGGTCTTAAAATTGCTGCAAGGAGTTTGATGAGTATCTCCCAATATATGAAAAATATTAGTAAAATTACAAGCAGACTGAAGGATTTGCTTGCTGAAACTGTTTCAAGTATGAAAAGTAATATGACTTTTTTAGCTCCTTTACTTTCAGGTATTGTAATTGGGTTATCTTCTATGATTGTTTCTATTTTAAGAAAACTTGAAAGTTCAATGCAAACTGGAGGAGAACAAGCTGCAGGGGGGATGGGGAACATGTTAGAGATGTTTGCTGTTCAGGATATGATTTCTCCATATTATTTACAAATAGCTATTGGAATTTATCTTATTCAAATAATCTTTATTTTAACAAGTACTTTGGTTACACTTGATTCAGGTCAAGATAGATTGCAACAAACAAATAAAATTGGAACTAATCTTAGAAAGGGAATTTTTCTATATATTGTAGTTGCTTCTTTGGCTACTTTAGCTATGTATGCTTTAGCAGTTTCAGTTATAGGAAATGTAGGTTAGTTAAGTTTTGTTTGAAATAGGTTTTATTTGAGTTTAAACAATCTTTTATAATATAAATAAAAAGGAGTTTTTTTGAAGAAAAAGGTTGGATATAATTTCTAAAATTAAAATATTGAATATTTCAAATAGTTAGTAATTTTTAAAAACTCCCATAACTTTGTTTTTTTATGAAAAAAATTAGGAGTGTTATAAAAAATAAAAAGGGAATTATTTCAGAGTATCTTCCTTGGTTATTAATAAGTGTGGCTGTTTTAGCTATTGTTATGGTAACTATTTTTTTGTTAAAGGAAGAAGGAATAGGGGTTATTGATAAAATTAAAAATTTGTTTTCATTTAGATAATGGCAGAACTTACAGTTAGTAATTTAATAAAATTAATAATAGGGATTTTGGTTTTTGTAGTTGTTGTAGGAGGTGTTTATCTTTTTTTTAAAGAAAGAATAATTGGTTATTTTAGAAGTATATTTGGAACTGTCTCAACTAAATTTATTTTAATTTTATTTTAAAATGAGGAAAAAAGGAATGTTGCTTGCAGAAGAAACTCTTAAAATTATAGTTGCTGTTATTTGTATTGGTTTTTTGATTTATGTTTTAATGAATATTTATTATGTTAATGAAGAAACTAAAAAAATTAATGAAGCAAAAAGTGTATTATATGAATCTGAGGAAAGTATTAGGGTAGATATCAAAAAAGTTGAAATTGAAAATGGAAGTCTTGAAAATGGAATGGCTGAGGAATTTATTGTAAATAATCCAGATGGATGGTATGTACTTAATTTTACAGGAGACAAAAAACCTAATCAATGTGCAGGAAAAAATTGTATTTGTATTTGTGATGATGTTTTATGGGATATTGGAGGAGATAGACAAATTTCAAAATGTGAAGATAAAGGTGTTTGTTTAATTGAAGATAATGTTATGGTATTAAAAAAAATAGAAATAACAGGTAATACAAAAATACTAATAAAAAAAGAAGGAGAAATTATTAAAATAAATGAAAAATAATTTAAAATGACATTAGATACTATGATAAAATATTTAATTTGGATTGTATTATTTGGAATAGCTTCAACTGGAATTTATTTATTATTAAAAAATATAGGGATAATATAAAAATGTTAAGAAATAAAAAAGGGGAATTAGCAACAAGACAAATAGTTATTTTAATAGTTTTAATTACTAGTTTTGCTGTAATTTTGTTTTTTCTTTTTAGACTTGATTTGGGAGGGGAATCAAAAAAACAAATATGTCATAATTCTGTTGTTATGAAGACAAGCAGTTCTATTCCTGGAGAAGATGCTCCATTGAATTGTGAGAGAACATATGTTTGTATAACTAAAGATGGGAGTTGTGAAGGATTGAATGATCCCAAGAAATACAGTGTTAATTCTTTAGAAGAAGTTTATTCTCTTTTAGCTGAGGAGATGGCTGATTGTTGGTGGATGTTTGGAGAGGGAAAAGTAGATTATATTGGAAAGAAAGCATTAAAGAAAAATTATTGTTCTATTTGTTCTCAAGTTTATTTTGATGATAGTTTGAATGATTTGAAAAAAGTTGAAAATGGAAAAATAAGTAAAGATGATTTTTATGATTACTTGGCTAGTGAGACCATGGGAGAATCTAAGTTAACTTATGCAGAATATATGTTAGGAACAAAAGATGTTGAAAGTTTGAAAAAAGAATTTGCTCCAAAAGATGAGAGCATTTCTATAGAAGGGGAACTTAGTTTTGGAGATATTGAAATAGGTGAACAATATTATGTTATGATGGGAATTACATCTGAACTTACTGGATGGGCCTGGGTAGGAGCAGGAATTGTGACAGCAGGAGGAACATTTTTACTTGCTTCAAATCCTGTTGGTTGGACAGTGACTGCTTCAATAATAGCAGGAAGTGTAGCAGGAACAGCTACAGGAGTTGGAGGACATGAGATTTCAAAAATAATTAATCCAGAAATAAAAGCCATCATGGTAGAAGGGGATGATATAGACAATCAATTTATGGCTCCAACAGTTGTAAAAGTAGAACCAGAAAAATTCGATGCTTTAAATTGTAAGGAAATAATTACTAAACATTAAAATGATTCTTAAGAAATTAAAAATTAGGAATAGCAAAGGAGAACTTCTTGTTCAGAATGTTATTTTTTTAATATTGAATCTTATTTTTTTATCAATTCTTTTTACTTTTGTTTTTAGAGAAGCAAATAGTGTTGCAAATTTAGAGGAAATTTATTCAAAAAAAATAGCTCTTTCTCTTGATCTTGCAGAACCGGGATGTTTTATTGAAATGGATTTGGGTGATTTAAAAGAAAAAATGGATGAAGAAGGAAGATCTTTTGGAGAGGTTGTTACAATTAGTAATAATCTTGTAAAAATTCAATTAGAGGAAGATTCAGGGCATAGTTATTATTTTTTTAATAATGTTGAAGTAAATGCTTATCCTGATAAAAATGAGGATTATGAAGATACTGGATTGTATGTTTTTTCAATAAACTAAATAAAATGATAATAAAAAATAAAAAAGGAGCAGACAAGATTTTGTCAATGTATTGGTTTGCAATTTTAATCATCATAGCTGGAGGAATTTTTGCAATGGTGGCTACTTTTTATAGTCATCCTTATGATATTAGAGGATTAGAGGCAGGAATTTTAAATAAAAAAACAGTTGATTGTATTTCTGATAAAGGAAAACTAATTCCAGAACTTTTTTCTAATGGGAAATTTAATGAAGATTTTTCTGATAGTTTTTTAGATATTTGTGGTTTTAATTTTAATACTGATTCAGAGGAAATTCAATATTATGTTGAAGCAGAATTTTATAATTTGACAAATAAAGAAAATCCCATGTTTGAATTTTCAAAAGGAAGAAAAAATTGGAGAGAGGATTGTAAATTAAAAGAAGAAGAACATGAGAATCTTGCAAAATGTGTTGAAAGAAGATTTTATTCAACTCACAATGGAGAACAATATTTAATTAAAGTATTATCAATTGTAGGTAAATTAAATGAAAATATTAAATAATAAGAAAGCTCAGTCAGGAGAAACTATTACTTGGATAGTTGCAACTTTCATAATTATTGCAATTTTGGCAATTGGTATTTACACTGCTTCTATTTTAGGAAAAACAAAATCAATAAAGGAAAAAGAAAATTATATTGGAGAGGATGATTTAATTAAAGCAGAAACAGAGATGGCGTTTGAAATTATAAATAAAAATAAACAAGAAATAAATTTATGGATTGAAAAAGAAGAGGATGAAAATGAGTTATTCA
>CAZGCP010000041.1:0-4935 GCA_964524525.1 Candidatus Woesearchaeota archaeon | reverse complement strand
AAAACAAACCTTGCTGTAAATTTCTAGTAAACCCAAAACCTTTTTTAAGGCATTTTTTCTAAAACATATATGACAAAAGATATTCCCAGTTTAAATGTAGGTGTTGTTGGACACATTGACCACGGAAAAACTACTTTACTTAGTTGTTTAACTGGAAAATTTGCAGACACTCATTCAGAAGAACTAAAAAGAGGAATAACAATAAAATTAGGTTATGCAGATGCAACAATTTACAAAGACAATGATAATTATAATATAGAAAAAAAAGGTTCTCCTGAAAGATATGTTTCCTTTATTGATGCTCCTGGACACGAAATGCTTATGGCTACAATGCTTTCTGGTGCTGCAATAATTGATTCTGCAATTCTTGTTGTTGCAGCTAATGAAGGAATAAAACCTCAAACAAAAGAACATTTTATGGCTCTTCAAGCAAAAGGAATAAAAAATTTAATCATAGTTCAAAATAAAATAGATTTAGTTTCAAAAGAACAAGCATTAGAAAATTATAAAGAAATAAAAGAATTTATAAAAGGAACCTCTGCTGAAAATTCTCAAATAGTCCCTATCTCTGCTCAACAAAGAATAAACATAGATAAACTTTTAGAAGAAATTTGCAAAATAGAAATCCCAAAAAGAGACTTGGATTCTTCTCCAGCTTTTGTAATAGCGAGGAGCTTTGATATTAATCGTCCAGGAGAAGAAATTAAGAAACTTAAAGGAGGGGTTCTTGGAGGGATATTAAAAAAAGGAAAATTAAAAGTTGGAGACAAGATAGAAATTAAACCAGGAATGCAGTTAGAAAAAGCACACAAAAAAGTCTTTCAAACATTGGAAACAGAAATATTATCATTACATAAAGGAAATGAAAATCTTAAAGAAGTTCATCCAGGAGCAAGTATTTCAATTGAAACTTCACTTGATCCTTTTTTAACAAAAACAGACACTCTAACAGGATGTATTGCTTCAATAAAAGGTTCTCTCCCAGAAATAACCTATAAAACAAAACTAAAAACAGAATTATTTAACAATGTTTTAGGAATGGAAAATAAAAAAGAAGTTGAAAAAATAAAACCAAAGGAAATGCTAATGTTAAGTGTTAATACTGCAATAACAGTAGGAATTGTTGAAAAAATTAAAGACAACGAAGTAGAACTCTCATTGAATATTCCAATAGTTCCATTAAAAGGTGAGAGTGTTGGAATAGCAAGAAACATAGACAAACACTGGAGATTAATAGGTTTCGGAAACATAATCGAATAAACAAAACATTTAAAAAACCTTTAAACATAATAAAAATATAAATTCTAGTATCATTCTAGGTGATTAAAATGGATGAAAATTCAAAAAATATTGATAAACACGTATTAAAAACAGGTACCTTAACTATTGGTATTGTTTGTAAAGATGGAATAGTTTTAGCTGCAGATAACAGACAAACATATGCTTCTGGTGATGGTGTGGTTTATATAGCTGGAACTGCAAAGAAAATACAAGGCATAGGAGATAATATGTTAGTAACTACTGCAGGAGGCGCATCTGATAGTAGAAGAGTAATAAGAATGGTTCAAGCTGAACTAAGACTCAAAGAACTAAAATCAAAATCAAAACCAAGCATAAAACAATCTGCAAATCTTTTTGCAAATGTAGCATTCCAAAATATAAGACAACCCTCAATAATTCCAGCAATAACTAATTTTTTAATTGCAGGATATGATGAAGAAGGGTACCACCTATATAATTCTTCTCCAGATGGATATTTACAAAAAATAGAAAAATATCAAGCAACAGGAGCTCCTTTTGAAAGTTTAGGAATTCTTGATGTAGAATACAATAAAAATCTTGATTTAAAAAAAGGGATTGAATTAGCAAAAAAAGTTTTTAATGCAACTAGAGGGAGACAACCAAGTGTTGGAGATGGATATGATATATATACAATAAAAAAAGACGAGATAGAACAAGTTTCTTCTCAAAAAGTAGTTTCAGAAATGAAAGATAAAGATAATACTCAATAAATAATTTTTAAATAAATCTAAAATGTTGGAAATTCTAAAAAACATAAAGGATAAACTCCATGGTAAGGTAAATGATGCAAAGTTTGAAGGAGCAAACATTGTTCTTTATACAGACAATCAAAACTTTTTCAAAGATAGTGGAACAAAAATCAAAGAAATTGTTAATGAAATAAAAAAAAGAGTAGAATTACGAATAGATACAAAAATTCTTCCAGATGAAGAAACAACAAAAAAACAGATTCAAGAAATAGTTCCTTCAGAAGCAGAAGTTACAAATATACTTTTTGATTCTCATAGAAGTATTGTTGTAATAGAAGCAAAAAAACCTGGAATTGTTATAGGTAAACAAGGTTCAATTTTAGAAGAAATAAAAAATAAAACTCTTTGGACCCCTCAAGTTCAAAGAAGTCCTGCAATAAAATCTCAAATAACTGAAAATGTAAGAAGTGTTTTATATGCTAATAGTAGATATAGGAGAAAATTCCTTAATGATATTGGAGAAAAAATATACAAAGAATGGTCTCCTGACAAAATGGATACTTGGGTAAGAACAACATTTCTCGGAGGAGGAAGACAAGTAGGAAGAAGTTGTATATTACTTCAAACACAAAATTCCAAAGTACTTTTAGATTGTGGTGTAGATGTTGCTGCAAATGAAAGTAATAAATATCCGTATTTTAACATTCCTGAATTTGATATTTCACAATTAGATGCTGTAATTATCTCTCACGCTCATTTAGATCATGTGGGATTATTACCTTATTTATATAAAATGGGATATAAAGGTCCAGTTTACTTAACTGCTCCTACAAGAGATTTATCTGCATTAATGTCATTAGATTTTATTGGAGTGGCATACAAACAAGCATCTAAACCTCTTTTTAGTTCAACAGATGTTAAGGAAATGGTAAAACACAGTATTTGTTTGGATTATCATGAAGTTACTGATATAACTCAAGATATAAGACTAACCTTTTATAATGCAGGGCATGCATTAGGAAGTGCAATGATTCATTTAAATATTGGAAACGGTGCCCATAATTTACTTTATACAGGAGATTTTAAATACGGACGTTCAAGACTCTTAGCTCCAGCAATATCTTCTTTTCCAAGAGTAGAATCAGTAATAACAGAATCAACATATGGTTCAAAAAACGACATTCTTCCTCCAAGAAAAAAATCAGAAGAAGAATTAATTGAAATTGTAAATAAAACAATAAATCGTGGAGGAAAAGTTTTAATTCCAGAACTTGGACTTGGACGTGCTCAAGAAACAATGTTAATTATAGAAGATGCTATGAAAAATGGGGCCCTCCCAAATGTTCCAATTCATGTTGACGGTATGGTTTGGGATATTAATGCTATACACACAGCATATCCTGATTTTTTAAGTGGTAAAGTAAAATCCCAAATATTCCAAGATGATAATCCTTTCCTATCAAATGTTTTTAAAAGAGTTGGCTCGCCTCAAGAAAGAAAAGATGTTATAGAAGGAGGTCCGTGTATTGTTTTAGCAACATCAGGAATGCTTGTAGGAGGTGCTTCAGTAGAATATTTTAAAGAGTTTGCACCAAATAAAGATAATTCAATAATATTTGTTTGTTATCAAGGAGCAGGATCTTTAGGAAGAGAAGTTCAAGAAGGAGCAAAGGAAACAAAAATGGAAGTTGAAGGAAAAGAAGAAAGAGTAGAAATAAATTTAGAAGTAAATTCAATCCACGGATTAACAGCCCATGCAGGAAGAAATGAACTAATGTCTTTTTTTAACAATCTTCGTCCTAAACCAAAAAGAATATTAATCAATCATGGAGAAGTATCAAAATCAATTGATTTAGCTTCTGGACTATACAAATCAACAAGAACAGAAACAAATGTTCCTAGAACTCTAGAGACTGCCAGATTAAGATAATTTTTGAAATTAAATTTCCAAAAAAAATATTTTTCTTTAATAAAACAAATTATCTTTCTCAAAAAAACATTAAAATTTTTCTTCTATTAATTAATTTTAGAAATTTAATTATTATGTTTAAGATTATTATTCATAAGTTCCACAAGCTTCTTTTAAATCATCAAATTTTAACATAGTATCACAATTTCTAACATCTGAAATTGAATCTACTTGAGTACATTGCTTTCCCCCTACTTCAGGAATTATTCCTATTGAATCAACTTCTGAAGATACACCAACATAATAAGTTTTACCTCTATTTTTTCCAGGAAGTTCAGCATCAACTGGTTCCTCAGAACACATTGTAACATTATCATCTCCAGGTATTTCAACAGAAAAAGGAGAAAGTCCTGCAGAAATCTTAACAATCAATTTATTAGCAGTTTCAACATCTTTTTGTTCTATCATAAAATAAAGTTTTTCTCCCATAGAATCATAACAGGTATATCCATTATTCAATTCAATTTTTCCAACAATATCTTGACAATCACCAGAAGATTCTAAGTTTTCTTCTATCATAGGATAAACAAAACCCCAAACAACAGCAACAGCAGCAATAACTAATGCAATCATAATAACTGTAGAAACAACAGTAGACATACCTTTAGTATTTTTTATCATCACTCTTTTCATTGTTAAATAAAATTACTTTTATTATTTAAATGTTTTTATTTTTCCTCACCTTCTTCAACTCTCACTAAATCAGTTACATAGTCTCCTGGCTGAAGTTTAACAACTCTCACCCCTTGAGTTGCCCTCCCCATAACTCTTATATTTTCTAAAGAAGTTCTTATTACAATTCCTTGAGCTGTAGTTATAATTATCCCGTCCTTTTCATTAATTGCCACAGTTGTTACAATCTCCCCAGTTTTATCAGTTACCTTCATATTAATAACTCCCTTTCCCCCTCTAGAAGTCTTTATGTAGCATCACCATCTAGACGTTGAGTCTTGTACGAAGAAGAATGATGTCCAA
>CAZGCP010000040.1:0-5003 GCA_964524525.1 Candidatus Woesearchaeota archaeon | reverse complement strand
CCAAAATTTTTCATGTAATTATTTTGATAATAAAAAAAAACAAATGAATAAAATTAAAAAGTAGTATTCCTTATTTTTTATTATGAATATCAATAACATTAATTATGATTTAGAACTATTTAAGGTTGTAAATAAAATAAAACTAGAAAAAGCAAATTTTGTTTTGTTGCAATTTCCTGAAGGATTAAAGGATTATTCAACTTTAGTTGTGGATTTTTTGAGAAAACAATTGAAAGGAGTTAATTTTTTTATTTGGTTTGAGAGTTGTTTTGGGGCTTGCGATATCCCTGTAGGATTGGAAAAAATAACCCCAAATATTGATTTAGTTATTCAATTTGGACATAATGAAAAAATGCCTGACTATTAAATGTATAAAAACCTTTAAAAAGAGTTTTTATTAGATATTTAAAATGGGATTAAAAAATGCACAGAAATTATTGAAAGATAGGAGAAAATTTAGGTGGAAAGATAGAAAATATAAAGTTAGAGCTTTAAATCTTTATGCTAAATCAGATCCTCTTAAAGGAGCTAATCAAGCTAAAGGGATTGTTCTTTCTAAATTCCAAAAAGAAGCGATGCAACCAAACTCGGCTATGAGAAAATGTTGTAAGGTTCAGTTAACTAAAAATGGTAAGAGAGTTTCTGCATTTATTCCTGGGAATTTGGGGCAGAAGTTTATTGATGAACACGATGAAGTTATGATTGAAAGAATTGGTGGTAAACAAGGACGTTCTAAAGGAGATATTCCGGGTGTTAGATTTAAAGTTATTAAAGTAAATGATCAGCCTTTACCTAGATTGGTTCAAGGTAAGATACAGAAAGGTAGAAGATAATGACAGAAGAATTACAATTCAAGCTATTTGATAAATATGATTTATCTGAAATAAAAATTGAAGACCCTGCTTTAAAACAAGTTATTAATTTAGAACCAAAACTTATTGCTAAGGATATGGGAAGAAATACAAGAAGATTTGATAAATCAAATATTCATATTGTTGAAAGACTTAAAAATAAACTTGCTACTTCTGGACATAGGGGTAAAAAACACAAAGTTGAGAAGGGTGAGATTACAGGAAAATATTCAAAATTAATGAACATTCTTTTAGAAACTTTTGAGATGCTTGAGAAAAGAACAGGAAAAAATCCTATTCAAGTTTTAGTTACTGCTGTTGAAAATGCCTCTCCAAGAGATGAAGTTACAATGATTGAATATGGGGGTGCAAGATATCCTCAAGCTGTTGATGTTTCTCCAATTAGAAGAATAAATCTCGCTTTAAGATGGCTTACTCAGGGGGCTTCAGATAAGGCTTTCAATAAAAAGAAAACTTTGGCTCAAGGATTGACTGATGAAATTTTCATGGCTTATGAAAAAAGTAATGAAAGTTTTGCTGTGAAAAAAAAGACTGAAGCTGAGAAACAGGCTGATAGTGCTCGATAAATAATCATCCTTCAAAAAATTAAAAATTTTTAGTTATTGCGCTTTTCCAATTCAAGTTGCGGAAAATCACAATAAACAGGCTGATTCTACAGGGTAATTATTTTTCAAAAAACTAGAGATTTCTATTTTTTAATTGTAGATTATATTTTTTTGAAATTTCTTTACAGATTTTTTTAATTTGGGAATTTTCTTTGTCAAGAATTTCTATACCATAAAAGGGAATATATTCTGCAAAGACCCCTATCTCTCCTAATTTTAATAAGGGTTTGTCATATTTTTTATGAAAATGAATTGGAAAAAAGAATTTATGTATTTTTTTTGAAAAATTAATGTTTTTTTCTTTTTCTTGAAAGAAATATCCTCCAACTATTTCATTTAGGTGAGGTTCTCTTTCATAGTATTTGATTATCTTTTTATTTTTAGGAAGTTTGTTTTCTATTTCATCTATTGCTTTTTCTAAATTATTTTCTTTCATAATTTATTAATGAATTTTAAATTTAAAATTATTTGTGTATTCTAGGATAGGTTTTATAAATAAAGGAAAATTAATAAAAATATGTCCAAAAAAGAAGATTTTGAATCTGGAAAGATGAATATGGATTCTAAAACCTTTGAAGAATTAGTAAATTATGTTAAAAAAACAGGTATTGAAAATTTGTCTGGAATTGAAAGAATTCTTGAGGATAGTTCAAATAGATTAAGAGTATTTGGTAATAAGAATTTTAATAATGAAAATATTGAAGAGAGTAATAAAAAATTTAAACTAGCTTATGAAAAATTAGAAAAAGCTTTTAAGGAATATAAAGAGGTTTATGATTCTCATCTTGAAACAATAAAAAAACATTATTTAGATTTAATAAAAGAATATGAAAAAACCTTCGGAAATTAAAAATCCTTATGAAAGGCTGGGAGTTTTAGAAAATGCTTCTTTGAATGAAATTAAAAAAGCTTATAGGAATTTAGCTTTAAAATATCACCCAGACAAAAATATTTCTGAGAAAAAACAAGAATCTCATTTAGAATTTATTGCAATTTCTGAAGCTTATGAAAAAATAAAAACAGGGAAAAGTTATTTTGAAAATTTTTATGGAGAGGATTTTTCATTTAAAGATATTTTTAATAAAGAAGATATGAAAAAAGGTTTTGAATACTACAATAGAATTTTTGGTCCTAGGAATGTTTATGCTGGAAACACAGAAATGAAAGCCATGATTGGATTGGTTTTTAAATTTTTATCTGAAGATAAGGATGAAAATAATTCTATTAATGAATAGAAATTATTACTTTCTTAGAATTTCTCCAAAATCTTTATAAATAGATTTAATTAAGGATTGTTATAAAATGGCTGACTATACACCTGTTGTAAAATTAATGAAACAGCAAGATCATATTAGAAACATAGCAATTGCTGCGCATATCGACCATGGAAAAACAACTTTTTCTGATAATCTTTTGGCAGGAGCAGGAATGCTTTCTTCAGAAACAGCAGGAAAACAAAGAGCTTTGGATTTTCACGAGGATGAATCTTCAAGAGGAATTACAATCGATAGTGCTTCGGTTTCAATGGTTCATAAGGTTTCAGGAGATGATTATTTGATTAATCTTATTGATACTCCTGGACATGTTGATTTTGGTGGAGATGTAACTAGAGCTATGAGGGCTGTTGATGGTTGTGTTGTTTTAAGTTGTGCTGTTGAAGGAGTTATGCCTCAAACTGAAACTGTTTTGAGACAGGCTTTGAAAGAATTAGTTAAACCTGTTTTATTCATAAACAAAGTTGATAGATTAATCAAAGAAGTTAAATTAACTCCTCAAGAAATGGAAAAAAAATTTATTGGAATTATAAATCAGGTTAACAAATTAATTGAAGGGATTGCTCCTGAAGGTTATAAAGAAAAATGGAAGGTTGGTGTTGCTGATGGAAGTGTGGCTTTTGGTTCTGCATTTCATAACTGGGCATTGAGTTTTCCGTATATGAAAAATAATAATATTACTTTTAAAGATATAATTGATGCCTATGAAGATGATAATTATAAAGAGCTAGCAAAAAAAGCACCATTACATGAAGTTGTTTTGAACATGACTGTTAATCATCATCCAAATCCTGTTAAAGCTCAAGAATATAGAATTCCTCGAATTTGGCATGGTGATGAAAATTCTGAATTAGGAAAAGATTTGATTGCGTGTAATGCTAAAGGAGAACCTGTTTTTGTTCCTACAAAAATTGTTATTGATAAACATGCTGGTGAAGTTGCAGCAGGAAGATTATTTTCAGGAACATTAAAACAAGGAGATGATGTTTATTTAAATATGGCTAATAAACCTGCAAGAGTTCAGCAAGTTTCTGTTTACAAAGGAGCTCAAAGAATTGTTGTTGATGAGGTTCCAGCTGGAAATATTGTGGGTGTTGTTGGTTTAAGGGATATTGTTGCTGGCGAGACAGTAAGTAAAAATGAAATGACTCCTTTTGAAGCAATTACACATTTATTTGAACCTGTTGTTACAAAATCTATTGAAGTAAAAAATGCAGCAGATTTACCTAAATTAGTTGAAGTATTAAAACAAATTTCTAAAGAAGATCCTTCAATTAAAGTTGAGATTAATGAAAAAACAGGAGAATCTTTGCTTTCTGGTATGGGAGAGTTACATTTGGAAATTATTGAAAACAGAATAAAAAGTGAAAAAGGTTTAGATGTTAAAACATCTCCTCCAATTATTGTTTATAGAGAATCTGTTGAAGGACAATCTTCTTCTTTTGAGGGAAGAAGTCCAAATAAACACAATAGCTTTTTTATTAAAGTGGAACCTCTTGAAGAAGATATTTTTAATGCAATTCGTTCTGGAGATTTGCCTGAAGGAAGGGTTAAAAAGAAAAGTCAAGCAGTTGCAGACGCTTTATCTAATTTAGGATGGGCTGGAGATGATATTAGAAATGTTAGAGAGGTTTATAATGGAAATATGTTTTTAGATGAAACTCGAGGTGAAGTTCATATTGGTGAGGTTATTGAAATGGTTTTAGATGCTTTTGAAAATGTTATTGATCAAGGGCCTTTGGCAAGAGAACCTTGTATGAAATTAAAAGTTTCACTTGTTGATATTAAACTTCACGAAGATGCTATTCATAGAGGACCTGCTCAAGTTTTACCTGCAGTTAGAGAAGGTATTCAGGGAGCAGTTAAAAATGCTAAACCAACTATTTTAGAGCCTATACAGACTCATGTTATTGAAGTTCCAGATAAATTTATGGGAGATATTACAAAACTTGTAGGTGGAAAGAGAGGACAAATGCTTGATATGCAACAAGAAGGAACAGAAGCAGAAATTAAAGCTAAACTTCCTGTAGCTGAAATGCTTGGATGGTCAAATGACTTGAGAAGTGCAACAGAAGGTAGAGGAACAAGTTCTTTATTGAATCAAGATTTTGAAAAAATTCCTTCTGGAATACAAAACGATATTATTAGAAAGATAAGAGAAAGAAAAGGTCTTTCTGAGAATCAATAATTAATTTTTATAAATTAAGATAATTATTTCTAAAAGAATTTAATTTTTATGTCTATTAAATTAT
>CAZGCP010000039.1:0-5120 GCA_964524525.1 Candidatus Woesearchaeota archaeon | reverse complement strand
CAATTAAAGGAGCTTCCACATCTCCCTGACAATTAAACTCTTCAAACTTTCCATTGGTATCCTCAAAAGCAGAAGTATAATTTCCTGATTTCCACTCATCAATCTTATCCTCTAAATAAGTTGCAGAATATTTACATATTGCACTCGTTTCAATATAAGAATCACTATCTAAATTCATTTCATCAATTTTATTATTAATTTCTTCTGTAGTGTTTCCTTGCTGTAACAAGTAATCTCTCATTTCCTTAGTATAGTTAAGATTATAATAAGAATAATTTCCTTCAATCTTACACTTCCCTTCAGAATCAATTCCAATTATTTTAAATTTGACTCTTTTTGTTGTATTTATTCCTGTCCTATATTGAAGGTTTGCTGTAGACAAATTCACTGAAATAGAATATCCGCTTTCACAATAAGTTGCATTAGTCTTGAAATTATTTATTTTATCACTCCAACTAATAGAAGAAAAAGATTTTCCAAAATAATCAGAGGCTGTAATACATTCTTCTTGACAACAAATAATATCAGAATCTTGAATATTGTGTAAAGAATCATTGCAATATTCCAACTCATTACAAACATAACCATTTAAACTATTACAAAGAACTTTTTCAGAAGAAAGATTAATTGTTTTATTCTCCTCTTGGATTTCATTATCCAAATTCTCAAAAGAATCACATTTTTTTGTTTCAGCAGGTTTTTCAAATTCTGTTTCACATTTATTTAAATCAATACAATTCCTAGTTTGAGTTCCTTCAATACATTCACTCCATTCACCACACTCCCAATTTTCTTCACAACAAGGCCTTATTTCTTTAGGCATATTCTCAATAGTTCCACAATCATTTAAATCTATACAATTACGATTTTGAAAACCTTCAATACATTCACTCCATTCACCACACTCCCAATTTTCTTCACAAAAATCTTGAGATAATTTAGATAAATAAATTTCTACTTCATCAGAAACAGAAACAACCCTAATCAATAAATCATAATCTCCATCATTTCCAAAATCTATTTTTGTTTCATTTCCAACACTCAAATTAAATTCATAAACCTTGCTTTCTAATTTAAATAATACTGTCTCCCCGATAATTTTTTCAATTGTAAGTTTGTGGCTTCCTTCCAAAGAAAAACTAACACTTTTCCCTTCTTCAAGGATTATTGTCGTCCCATTAACTAAATCACCTTCAACAAGTGTTTTTGAAGTAAATCCAAATAATAAAAAAATTCCAACCAAAAATCCCAATAAAACAACCATAATAATCATAGTTTTTAGAGGATTTTCTTTTTCTTCTTTTTTAAAACTTTTATTTTCTTTTCGAAGTTTTTCTTCTTCAACTTCTTTTTTCAAATCTTCTTTTTTATTTTTTTTAACTACTTTCTCAGGTTTTTCTTCAGAAACTTTAGTTTCTTCTGGAGTTTCTTCCTTAACAACTTCTTGTGAATTATCTATATTTTCAAAAGGATTTTCTTGAACCTGGGAACCTTTAACAAAAGAAAAAGCATCTTCAACTAAATTTTTCTTCCATCCTTTTTTTAACAAACTATTAAGAATATTTTGTTCATCAATTCCTCTTTTCAAACTCTTGTTAATAAAATCAACAAGCTTCCTATCTGCCATATTTTTAAAGAGTAAATTAAATTTATAAATTTTACATAAAAGAAAATTTTCTTCCCCACTAAAATAAAAGATATATCAAACAAAAAATTATTTTTGGAGCGTGTCTTTTTTTGAAAAAGGCCTTTATGGTAGGGATGGTTTTTGGAGCGTGTCTTTTTTTGAAAAAGACCGAAGGCAAATCAAAAGATTTTCATTCGCCCGCTAAAATCAAAGATTTTATCAGACGAAAGCCTGTAGGGGGACTCGAAAAAAACTTACCTCGGAATTTGGAATTTTTTAATTGTTTCGTATTTCTTCATAAAATCAGAAATCCAAAACAAACCCTAAAGGGTTCTTCGTCCAAGCCTGTAGGGGGACTCGAAAAAAACTTACCTCGGAATTTGGAATTTTTTAATTGTTTCGTATTTCTTCATAAAATCAGAAATCCAAAACAAACCCTAAAGGGTTCTTCGTCCAAGCCTGTAGGGGGACTCGAACCCCCGACCTACTGCTTTCTTTGCAGATATGCGAAAAATGAAAAAGCTTCGCTTTTGCCTACAAGGCAGTTGCTCTGCCACTGAGCTATACAGGCATAAATTTTTGTAGAATTCCTGGTTTAAAAGATTTGTTATTTATTTCTACTTTTTCTTAGAAGCTTTTTTAACATCCTTAGATTTATCCAACAAAGGTTGCGCTACCTTAGAAAAACTATCTTCCAACATTTGCATTTCTTTTCTAGCTGATCTCAAATCTGCCCCATAAGAACCTACTTTTTCAAGAATTTTAATTTGCAAGGTATCAAACATTTTTTCCATTCTCTTTAATCTTTGTTCCATATTATCTACTTTGTTCTTAGTTAAATCAGAAATTTGCTGTAATTTTTCTACATTTGATTGTAATTCTTTAATATTCTCAGAAAAAACTTGTTCTGCTATGTCCATCATAAAATTAGAACCTCCTCCTTGCTGATAGCCACCACCATAACCTCCTTGATCGTATCCTCCCTGATCATAACTTTGGTCATAACTTTGGTCATATCCTCCTTGATCATATTGTTGTTGTGGTTGAGGAGAGTATGCTTGTTGTTGGGGTTGAGGATTATATGCCTCTTGGGTTTGAGGTTGAGGATTATACGTGTCTTGTGCTTGGTCTTGTCCAGGAGAAGGCGCTCCTATATCATTACCAACTCCAACATCATCTCCTCCAGAAGAAATTGCATTTTTCACATTTGACTGATCTAATGCATTTTTTATTTGTGCTGGTGAATTTCCTTGTTGTTGCATTGTATTTATTATCTCCTCTTCACTTTTTCCCTGTTGTCTCATCTGACCTACTTGTTCTATTAAGCCCATTTGTTTTTTTAAAGTATTTCTTATTTTTTAATTTTTCTAACTCTTAGATTTATCTCCAAAATCCAAAGGTTGGAACATTTTTGCTTGTTTTGATAAAATTTCTAAATCTTCTTTTTTTGCAAATTTTGAAAACTCTTCAGAACTGGACTCCATAAAAGATTTTATTCTATCCATACCTTGTTTTATATCTTCAATATCTTTTTTTATCCCAATAAATTCTTTTTGATTTTTCTCTTTCAAATCAACCAAATTTTGTCCGATTAACAAAACCCTATCTTTTAATACTCTTTGTTTTTCTTCTAAATCCCTTATTTTAATTGATTCAGAGGATTGTGTTGATGATTGTTCTTGTTGTGACATAAAATATCAAGGTTTTTTTAATTTAAAATTGTTGTGATTTTCATAAAAACAATTAATTTAAATGAATTTATCAAAGAACATTACAAAAAACAAATTTATTTTTTAATTATCTAAAATTTTTCTTAATGTATTAATCTTATTAAACAAAAAATATCTAATTATTCAGCCCCTAATAATTTCTCTACTATACTCTTTTTATCTTCAGAGGTATTAGTTTTTGTTGAAGCAACTATTGCAATAATTATTCCTGCAAAAACCAAAATAGGCCAAATATTATTCCATACTATCCATCCCCCTCCAAAAGTTGAAAAACTCCATCCAAAACTACTCAAAGATTGATAAATAATTACTACTACAATAACTAAAGAAACTATCATTAAGAAATTACCCATTTCTTTTGTTGGTTTAATAAATAATCCAGCAACAACTATCAAAACCAAAATAATAGCAATTCCAACTCCAAGCCTAGGAAAAATTTCTGCAAAGAAAAAAGGTACAAAATCAAATTGTAAGGACATTAAAGAAACAGCCAATGCAATCATAGCATTAATTCCTTTATTAGGTTCTGATTTCTCTCCTTTTTTAATAGAGAATAAATTAACCTTCATTAAAATTCCAAAAACCAAAGCATAAATTAATATAAAAGGTAAAACATAAGAAAAAATTCCTGCTTGCTGCCATTTTGCAAATAAAGTTTCAATTGCTCCTCCACCAAAATACCCTGAACCATAAACCATAAATAATTCTTTTAACATAAAAATAATTACAAATGAAGATTTAAATATGTTTCGAAATATTCAAGAAATTAACTACTTTTTCCACTTCCTCCGCTTTTCAAGGCAATAGCCAAAGCAGCTCCAATTAAAAGAATAAAAAAGAAGTTTGTCCAGAATGTGGAACTCCAATCAGCATTAAAAAAAGCACCAAAAAGCTTTCCTCCAATTCCTGTTGTATAAAAAACAGTAATAACCACACCCAATCCAATAATTACCATTAAAGTATTTCTAAGTGAAGAGTTTATTTTAAAATCTTCATTTACAAATAAAAATCCCCATAATAAATAAACTACAAACATTATTACTAAAGCTATTGATAAATACAGAATCAAATTTTGGATTAGTTCTTGAGAAGAAACAATTCCTACAAAAAGTAATCCAACTACAAAAGCTACTAAAGCATTTATTTGTTTTTTTCCCTCTCCAAGAATTTTTGTTCTTTCAAGAACTGCAAACACAATAAAAAATACTAAAAGAAAAGGATATACAAAATTAACTAAAATTGGACTTTGTAAAAATATGTCTGCCATTTTATTTAAATTAAATCATTTCCCCCAGATTCTTCTGCTGAAATATCTGAAGGTTCATGATTTGGAATAGCTGCTTTATTAATTATAAATATATCACTAACAGCTTTTACAAAATTGTGAGGAATAATCACTCCTTTTGCACCACCTAAAAGCGAAAGTAAATCTCCTCCGACTTTTATTTTCCAACCATCAACTTTATTTCCAATTAAATTAACATCTTGTATTTCTCCAAAAAAATCTCCAGAATCTGTATAAACTCTTTTTCCAATTACCTCTGTTATCTTTTTAACTATCATATTTTATAAAAATTAAACTTGTTTATAAATATTTCGTCATATTAATTCAATTAAAAATTAACCATAACAACCTTTATAAAAAATTTAATCATCTTAATTTTATGATTTCAAAAAGAGAAATAATAGCAATATCAGTTTCAACATTAATAATAGCATTTTCAATAACACTATTACAAATAGCACAGAACAATTGGGTGCCT
>CAZGCP010000038.1:0-5257 GCA_964524525.1 Candidatus Woesearchaeota archaeon | reverse complement strand
CTTTGATATTGATAAAGGGATATTTTTTGAAGAAACAGGATATACTATAAACCATACCATTACTCCATATAATCCTGCTGCACCTTATCATGTGAGATGTAAAGACAAATTAGGTAATGAGGGAGAAGCAGGAACAATTGGAGGTGAAAATGCAAATGGGCCTATAATAACAGGTTCATATTATATGGATGATAAGCTAAAAATAATTACTGATAGAGATGCTAAATGTTACTATGGAATAAATAGATGTCCTTCAGAAGATGAAGTAAGTGAAGATAATATTATAGGTTCTGGTCTTACAAAAGAACACTCTATTGAATGGAATTCTGGATTAACTTATAATATAAAGTGTGAAGATCAGTTTGGAAATTTAAATAGAAATTGTAAATCAATAAAACCTCTTTCTGTTTCTAATTAAATTAATTAGTATTGATTTTACAAACTCTTAGATAATTCCAATAAAAATAGTGAGGGTTTTTTAATGAAGAAGAAATTTCTAAACTTAAAATATAAATATAAAAAATTCCCTGTTTAAAATTTAATAATAAAAAATTATTTTTTATTGCTTTTTTCTTCTAATTCTTTAAGTTTCTTAAAGGGATCTTCTTCATCCCCTCCAGATTCTCCTTTTAATTTTTTAAAGGGATCCTCTTCATCTTTTTTTGTTTTTTGTTGTTGAGGTTGGAATTGTTTTTGATTTGTTTTCTGTTTTGAAGGAGTTGAAGAGGATTTTGGAGTTTGTTTTTGTTGTGTTGTTCTTTGTTTTGAAGGAGTTGAAGGAGTACTAGCTGGAGGTCTTCCTTTAGAAATTCCTCTTCTTGCTCCCCTAGGAGGTCCTCTTCTTTGAATTGTATTTTTATTTCCTTTACCAAATTTCTCTTTTACAAAAACAGAAATCTTATCTCTATAAACATAACCTAATACTCCTAATCCAATAATTATAATTATTATAATAATCCAAATAAATAAAGAAGAACTTTCATCTTCAGGCATACAACATTGTTTTGAAGAAGAAAGACAAGAATAATCAGAATCTAATTCTTCATTATCTAAACAATCTCCTTCCCTACAAATTCCCCCAAAATCTTCACATTCTGAAGTAGTTGGTTCATCGGGTTCTGATTCTTTTTTTTCAGATTCATTAATACAATTTCCAGTACAACAAATTTTATCAGAATCATAATCAGAAATATCTCTTAAAACACTTTTACTACAAACCTTATCCTGAGGACAAAAAACTCCTCCTGACTCCTCACAAGTTGGAACTGGTCGTGGTTTAGTACAACAAACATCTAATCCAGAACATAAACTATCATTAATTATCTCTCCCTCTACACTAGAACAAGTAGAGCCAGGCATACAATAATATCCTTGATCTTGACAATATGTTTTATTTCCATTCTGAGGAGTATCTAAAATTTGAGGCCAAATAGAAAACAAAAGAAAAGCAGTATTTTTTATATTTTCTCTATCCCAACAACCATCATCTCCCTGAACATCTTCTAACCATTGTGTAGCATTGTCTTTAGCTGTAAGATTATTATTATTTGGGAAGGGTAATAAAGCGACAGAAGTATCATAATATTCATCTCCAGACTCTCTCCAAAAACCTCTTCTTTCATCCTGCATAGTTAAAATAGAAGTATAATATTCCCAATTACCTGTCATATAATATAAAAATGAATCAGGAAGATATTTTCTCTCTCCTGCTTTCATACCTGTTAAATAAGGAAGATAATCAGAAAAAACTTCTCCTTCAACAGATAAAAGTAAACTCGTCCATAAAGTGGATTCATAATTACAATTATTTCTTCTCTGACTTTCTTTAAAACAATATGAATCTATTTGTCCAGTATAATTCTCTCCTGAAGAAAATGTCCCAGTATTATCTAAAATATTCCATGTAGAAGCTGTTTCAAACATAAAACTTAAACTAAAATCATTGTCACATTCAACACTAAATTCTTCTTCAGAACAACTTTTTTTAAGACTTATCCAATATTTTGAATCGTCTATAGAAAAACAATCATGATTTTCTGAAGATTCTATTTTATCATAATCCATAGTTTTAAAATTAAATTCTCCATTGGAATCTTTTATTGTACAATTTGTTCCTTTCTCTGCTTTTATTTTTATAAACCAATCAAGTAAAGATTCGTGTTGTTTTTGAGAAAACAACCAATTAATATATGGACGTATGTTATATCCTGTTTCTTTTAAAGCCAAAGCTGCTTGTGCAGTTTGTTTAACACTACAAAGATCTCCTTCGCCAAAACATTCTCCCTCTGATTTATTTTGAGACAATCCTACTAGGATATCTTTACAATTTCCTGTTGCTAATACTGAAAAAATTAACTCATCCAAAGAAAGTTCTTGACAAGTTTTATCATTTATTTTATCATTAAGACAATCATAACCATCTTCGGAAATAGTTGCACTAACTAAAGAAGATGAAAAAAATATCAAAAAGATAGTAATGAAACTAAACAAAATTAAATCCCTCTTTTTCTTTATCATTTAAAAAATAATAAAACATTATTTATAAATATTGCCAATAATTCAAATATAAAAATGTTTTTAAATAAAAATATCCTTGAATAAATATGTTTAAGAGAGGTTTGGTAAATAAAAATAAATCTGGACAAGTTACAATCTTTGTAATCCTTGGTATTTTAGTTGTTGCTGGAGTTGTTTTGTTTTTTTTCCTTAGGCCTGAAATGGGAATCACAGATGAAAAAGCAACTGAAAATCCTAAAGCATATATTCAATCATGTATTTTTCCTGAATTAAAAAAAACAGTTCAAACTATTTCTCAACAAGGAGGAAGTTTAGAGCCAAGTCCTTCTATAAATTATAATGGAAGTGAAATAGAATATCTTTGTTATGCTGAAAATTATTATGAACCTTGTATTGTTCAACAACCTTTCTTGAAAAAACATATTGAAGAAGAGATTGAAAAAAACATAAAAGATGATGTAGTGAATTGTTTTAATCAGTTAGAAGAGGTATATAAAAGTAGAGGATATGATGTTAATCTGAAAAAAGGAACTCCAAAATATGAATTACTTCCAAAAAGAGTTTTTATTAATTTAAAAGATTATGAATTAAATGTGAAAAAAGGAGGAGATTCTCAAACATACAGAAACTTTCAATTAAGTTTAAACAATAATTTATATGAAATGGCTGGAATTGCAGGAAGCATAATTGAATTTGAATTTACATACGGAGATGCAAGTGCTGAAAGCTATATGGATATATACCATGATTTAAAAGTTGAAAAGAATAGATTATATGATGGGACAACTATTTATACTTTGACTGATAGAAATACAGGAAAGGAATTTAAATTTGCTTCAAGGAGTATGCCTTTACCATAAAATGATTTATAAAAAAAAGATAGGGATTGGAATTTTATTAATACTTGTAAGTTTTTTAGTAATTGGGAGTGTGAATGCTCAAACTATTGGGGATAGAATTCCCTCTAGTGTTTGTTGTAAAGAAACAGTGAGTGGAGGATGGTGTCAGCAGGTTCCAGAAGATGAATGTGCAAGTATTGAAAAAGCACCAACAGATTGTAGTAATACTGCTTATTGTTCATTAGGAACTTGTATTAATGCTGAAGAAGGTGTTTGTATGTCTAATACTCCAAAAGCAAGATGTGATGATGTAGGGGGAATTTGGAAAATGGGAGATTCTTCTGAAATTCCTGAATGTCAATTAGGTTGTTGTTTAATGGGAGATGATGTTGCTATGGTTACAAAAACAAAATGTCTTCAAATGGCTTCTGATTATAGTATTGATGTTAATTTTAGAGAAGATATAACTGACCAAGGAGAATGTTTTGCTATTGGTGCGAGTCAAGAAAGAGGTGCGTGTATTGTTGAATCTGAATATGAAATTGCTTGTGAAATGACTTTAAAAAATCAATGTTTAAAAAAAGAAAACACAGATAGTTATTTAGAAATGTTAAAAAATCCTGTTTCTGATGTCAAAGTTGAATTCCATAAAGGACAATTATGTACAAACCAAAATTTAGGAACAGATTGTGCTCCAACTGCAGATACTACTTGTTATGAAGATGATAGAATTTATTTTTTAGATAGTTGTGGAAATAGGGCAAATGTTTATGATGCAAGTAAAACAGATAATCAAGATTATTGGGATTTTGTTCAAACACCAAATTGTGGTCCTGTTACTGCAGATGATGTTGGAAAAACTACTCAAGAAAATTGCGGAGATTGTCGTTATGTAGAATCTACAAAATGTCAAAAACCAAAATCACAAGATTCTACTCTTTCAGATGGAGGAGATTATGTTTGTTCTGATTTAAGTTGTGAATACAAGGGTAAAGAATATTTAAATGGAGAAAGTTGGTGTGCTGAAACAAACGGAACTGTTCACCATATAAAAGTTGATGAAAACGGGAATATAAAGAATGATTCATGGGACAAATTACTTGATTTTACAGAATATAATCTTCCAGGAAGTGAATATGTTAAATTAAGTTGTTATGAGGGGGAAGTTTTAAAAGAAAATTGTGGTTCAAAAAGAAATTTCTTTTGTGGAGAATATGATGTTACTAATGATTATACAATAGCACAATGTTATGTTAATCCCTGGGATGAATGTTTAGGGCAGAAAACAAAATCAGATTGTTTGAAAACTGATGAAACAGGACCTTCTTATTGTGTGTGGATGCCAGGATTAAGATTTGATCAGAAGAAAATTAAGGGGGAAGATAATAGAAAAGAGAAACAAGGTTCTTGTGTTCCTTTAATTGCTCCAGGTTTTGAATTCTGGAATGAAGAAGGAGCAGCTCAAGATATATGTGGAATGGGTTATGTTAAAGAAACTGCTTTGTATGAAGTTAATTGGTACAAAAAAAGAGAAAAATTAGCTAATGGTGAATGGGATAAAGAAAAAAAAGCAGGAATGTGTTGGTTAAATTGTTATGGAATTCCAGAATATGGAGTTTCTGTAAATCATAATTTTGAAGACCTAAAAGATATCTGGGAAGATGGAGCTGATCCAACTGGAAAATCAATTTCAGAAAGATTGGGACATTATTGTCATGAAAAAAATGAACCAGAAAAACTTAGGACAGGTGCTGTAGCTATGAATAGGATTCGTTGTGTGGAAGACCCTCAAAAAAGAAATGAACCTCCAATATTTTTAACTAATGATGACTTTATGGCATTTATAACAACTAGGACAGGATATTTGGGAGATTGTGGAATAAAAAATAATGCTTATGGGA
>CAZGCP010000037.1:0-5303 GCA_964524525.1 Candidatus Woesearchaeota archaeon | reverse complement strand
TATCTTTCCAATATTTTCTTTATAATTCTCAATTCCTTTTTTTCTCACGTGCATATAGAAACCTTGTGCATATTTAACAATTCCTTCTGTCATAATTCTTTTTGCAGAATTATCAATTCTATTAAGCTCAGGTATTAATCTTGCCATATCAGAAATTTCTCTTTTGATTCCTTGCTCAATTGTTTCTCCATTCTTTTCACAACGATATTCTAAACCATGTTCAATTAGACCTTCGGTTAAAGCAGCTAAACCTTCCAACATTTTTTCATTAAATCCACAGAGGGGCATTGTGATAAAATAATGAAAATAATTAATTTAAAATGGCTTTCAGATATCTTTTCCAATATAGAAAAAATAGAAATTAAATTTTCGGAAGTGTAAAATTATCTTGAAAATTTTGATTTTTCATATACTTCTTTGTAAATGTTTTGTAAAGAATCTGAGACATTATAATTCCTAAATTCTCCTCCATTAGGTCTTGAAACAATTCCACCTCTTGAGTAATCTGCAATTCCATCAGCATTTTCATCAACAAGATTTCCCATTCTTAAAGAACCATCAAAGGATTTATGAATTGTTCTCTCTATTGCAGAAGCTTTCACATTTTCTTGTTCAATCGTTCTTGCGGGATATCCATAAATTCCCAAAGCCAACAAAACAGAGAAAGTAGAAACTATTCCAAAGTTTAAAAGGAAGTCTCTAACATTATTTTCCATCTTATTTTTCTCCAAATTTAATTAATCATAATAGAAATAATAAAAATATAAAACATTTTATCTAATTTTACACAATAACGCAAAATTTAAATATAGATATTTGTTAAATAGTAAATGGACTTAAAGAACAAAAAGATATTAGGAGAACTTGTGATTAATTCAAGAATTCCTTTGAATAGGTTAGCAAGGAAAGTTGGACTTAGCAGGGAAGTTGTTACATATAGGATAAATCAATTGAAATTTCAAGGAATTATTACAAATTTTCATGCAGTAATAGATGAAGAGAAAATAGGCTATCTAAGAAACACTTGCTTTATTCAATTAAAAGGCATATCTCCTTCAGAAGAAAAAACTTTTTTGAATTATCTTGTTAAGCATAATTCTATAACATATATTGGAACTGTTATTGGAAAATGGAATGTTGTTTTTGATATAATTTCCAAGGATAGAAAAGATATGGAAAAAATTGTTAAAGAAATTCAAAATAAAATAAAAAAATATGTTTCAATTTTTTCAATCGAGGGAAATTTAATTTCTGGGGGATATTATCCAGAAAAGATCTTTGAAACGCATAGAAAAAAAGAGATTAAGGAGAAGGGATTAAAAATAGATAAAACTGATTTAAAAATCTTGGAAATTCTTTCTTTAAATTCAAGAATAGAATATAGTGAGCTATCAAAAAAATTGAACCTGACTGCAAATGCGATAAAATATAGAATAAAAAATTTAGAAGAATCAGGAATTATTTCTTATTATACAATTTCAGTGGATATAAAAAAATTAGGTTATTCATGGTACAATATGCAAATAAAATTGATTGCAGGAGAAAAAGAAGTTGAAGAATTTCTTAGAAAAGATAAAAAGACAATATACCATTATCACTATATTGGAAATGAAAATTGGGATATAGATATTGGAATAATTGTTCAAAATTCAGAAGAATTAAGAGAATTTATAATAAAATTTAAAGAAAAATTTCCTGAATTTGTTAAGATACATGATGTATACATTGTTCTTGATACCTTAAAAGAAAATGTTTTACCAGAGAAAGTTTTTAAATAGAACATTTTTAATAAAAAAACATAATCTTTTTAAATATTGATATTTATCAATACGTTATTATGGAAAAAAAAGATTGGAATTTATTAATTTGGATTATTCTTGTATTTGTAATTCTCTATTTCATCCCTGCAAATTCAGATTGGTTTCAAAATTCAATTTTATCTGCTTTTAATCTCCTTTCTGAATATGCAAAAGAGCATGTCTTAACTTGTTTAGTTCCTGCCTTGTTCATCGCAGGAGCAATTGCAGTTTTTGTTAAAAAAGAAGCTGTCTTAAAATATTTAGGACATAAAGCTAAAAAAGCAATATCCTATTCTGTAGCTTCAGTATCAGGAGCAATTTTAGCTGTTTGTTCTTGCACAATATTACCTTTATTTGCAGGAATAAGAAAAAGAGGTGCTGGACTCGGACCTGCAATAACTTTCTTATTTGCTGGACCTGCAATTAATATTGCTGCAATCTTTTTAACTATGTCAGTTCTAGGTTATGAAATTGGATTAGCAAGAATATTTTTTGCAATATTGCTTTCTATTTTTGTAGGTTTAACTATGGTATTTATTTTTAGAGAAAAATCTGAGCAAGGAGGATTATTCATGCAAGAAAGCAAAGATACTCAAATGTCTAAAAAAATCTTATTTGCTTTCTTTGGTTTAATGATTGCAGTTTTAGTTGTTAATGGATTACAAATAAATTCAATAATAAAATATATTTTAATGTTTTCCTTTGCAATTGCAACAGTTTTATTAGTTATATTTAAATTTCAGAAAGAAACAGTAAAAGAATGGCTTTCTGAAACATGGACTTTCTCTAAAATGTTATTACCTTTATTATTTATTGGGGTATTTATTGCAGGATTTATAATGCCCTTACTTCCAGAATCTTTAATACAAAATTTAGTAGGACAAAATACAATTTTAGGAAATTTTATAGCTTCAATTTTTGGGGCATTTATGTATTTTTCAACTTTAACAGAAATTCCAATTTTACAAGCTTTATTAGCTAAGGGGATGTCTTATGGTCCAGCTTTGGCTTTACTTTTAGCAGGCCCTTCTTTAAGTCTTCCAAATATGTTAGTTATAAGAAGGGTTTTAGGAACAAAGAAAACAGCAGTTTATATTTTACTAGTTGTGATTTATTCAACTATTGCAGGTTTGATTTTTGGGAACATAATCTAATTTTAACTAATTAGTTCATAAATATTTATAAATGCCCTCTCATTTAATTTTATAAAGTCAGATGGTAGATCAACAATTTAAAAGAAATATTGCATATAAACTAAGAATAGGGGATATCTTAATTGGAAAACCCATCTTAAATCAAGAAAAATTTTCTTTTTTGGAATTAGGAGATAAAAAAATAAATAGAGTTAATGTGATTGGAAATATTGTTGATAAATATAATAGTGAAGGAGAGAAAAATTTCATTTTTTTTACTTTAGATGATGGTTCAGGGCAAATAAAATTAAAAGCATTTGGAGATGATTCAAAGAAATTCAAAGAAATAAATCAAGGTGAGACTGTTGCTGTAATAGGAACTTTAAGAAGTTGGAATGATGAAACTTATATCCAACCAGAAATAATAAAACCCCAAGATCCAAAATATTTACTTTTAAGAAAACTAGAAACAGAAAAATCACGTTCTAAAAATCAAAATACTCCATTAGAAGGAACTGAAAAAAAAGCAATAAAAGATCAAATTACAGAATTGATAAAAGAATCTGAAGAACAAGGAGGAATTGAAACAGATCAAATAATTATGAAATTAAGAGAAACATCTCCTGAAATTATAAATCAAGAAATACAAAAACTATTAGAAGAAGGAAGCATATTTGAACCTCGTCCAGGAAAAGTAAGATATTTAGGTTAAAATTTTTTTATTAAACATAATCCCTGATTAAAATTTTTTTCATATTCTAATTTGAATTTTTTAGCTTTAATAAAATAAGAACTATCATAAATCTCTAAAAATTTCTTTGATTTTTCAAAAAAACTATCTGACAAAACATCTTTATCATTTAGACCGCACCTAAAAATAACACAAGAATCTAAAATCCCTTCCCCTCCATTATAAATATCAATAAAAAGAGGGCTAGCAGAATAAACATTATTTCCAAAAATTTTCCTTGCTAATCTAGAAACTTTTGAAAACTCTCCATTCTGTGAATTTATAGAATAATTGTCTTCCATTTTAAACTTTATAAAAACTAGTTTTTAAATATTGTTATAACAAAAACTTATAAATGTCATTTTTCTTAAATTCATATGGATTATGAAAAATTATTAAATAAAGCATATAAGGAAGTAAAACAAATAGAGAATAATGGTGAAAGGTTTGAAGTTCCAAAAATAAAGGGGCATTTCCAAGGTAAAAAAACAATTTTAACTAATTTTTTCCAGATAGCTTCTTTCTTAAGAAGAAAACCAGAACACATTCAAAAATATCTTGTAAAAGAATTAGCAACTTCTGCATATAAAGAAGGAGATAGACTCGTATTAAACAATAAAATTTCAAGTTTAAAAATTAATGATAAAATAAATCAATATATTAAAGAATTTATAATTTGTAGAGAATGTGGAAAACCAGATACAGAACTGATGAAAGAAGATCGACTAGTCTTTGTTCATTGTTTGGCATGTGGGGCAAAACACTCTGTAAGAAGCAAAATTTAAAAGATTAAGTTTTATAAACTAAAAAAAACTTAAAATAATAAATAAATGGGAGGTTCAAAAATGACAGTAACAGCTTATTGTGTAAAATGTAAGAAAAAAGGCCAAGAAATGAAAGACGCTGTAATCAATCAAACTCCAAAAGGAGGATTTATGGCAAAGGGGAAATGTCCTGATTGTGGAACAACTATGTGCGCAATGATGTCAAAAGATAATGCAGAAAAAGCGATTGAAGCAGGCGATGCATCAAAAGCATAAGGATAAATAAATCCTGCTTTTTTTATTTTTTTTATCCATTATATTTATATATCTTGAATGATTTTTTTATTTATGTACATTAAAAAAATAGAATCTTATAGAAATGTAATCGCTCTATGCGATAAAAAACTTATTGGAAAATATTTTGAAGAAGATAAGTTCCAATTAGAAGTTAAAGAAAATTTCTTTAAAGGTGAAGAAATAAACTCTGAAAAGGCAATAAAACTTATTCAGGATATTCAAAGGGAAGATGCTACTTTTAATATAGTGGGAGAAAAAGCAATAAAGACTGCATTAGATGCAGGAATAATTTCTAAAGATAAAATAAAAAAAATCCAAGGAATACCTTATTCTCTAGTTTTATTATAAATCCCAAACTCTTAAAAACCAAGTTTTTCTTTTATTACTATGAATAAAAATAATCAAGAAAACCAGGGTCCAAAAATAACAAGAGCCAAACTCCCAAAGGAAAATGAATTAATTGGGACAATTCAGAAAAGACTTGGAGGAAATAAAATGATGGTTTCTTGTTCTGATAATATAGAAAGAAATTGTAGGGTTCCTGGAAGACTAAAAAGAAGACTTTGGTTGAGACCTGGAG
>CAZGCP010000036.1:0-5579 GCA_964524525.1 Candidatus Woesearchaeota archaeon | reverse complement strand
TAATATCCAATATAAAAAAGAAAATACTCTATATCGTTCTTTAGAATATCAAATATTAAAAACAAGATGGAAAAATCCTTGGTGGAAATTAGGATTTATAACTTCGAGGATTATGAAAAATTATTATCAAAAGAAATTTGGATGTGATTTAAATTACATTAATTTGTCAAAAACAAGAAATAAAGGTAAAAATATCTCTAATCTGGAATTAATAAAAACATAGCAAACTTTAAAAATAAAATAAATATTTTATTTATACATAATTTGCCTCAGTGGTCCAATGGCTAAGACACAACCCTGTCGCGGTTGGGACCCGGGTTCAATTCCCGGCTGGGGCGTTCCTTAGGAATTGAAGCTTTAGGTTTCGTCTGGATTTCCGCATCTGTAATTGGAAAGACGGGCGAACTAAAAATTCATCCCTCCAAAAGAATTTTTTGCGTTAGAAGAAAAACTTTCATTTGATTTTTCACTTCAAATATTGGAAAAGCGAATGAACTAAAAATTCATCCTCTCAAAAGAATTACAAAAAGAAGATAATTTCCAATAAACAAAACTTTATTTCCCCTAACTAAAAGAAAAAATATAAATGATAAAAAGATAAAACTACTTACCCTTTTTGTGAAAGGAAATTCTTCAAGGATTCCCGAATAATTTAAGAATTTCTTAAATTATTTTCCGTAAGTTAATTTCTTTTTTGTCACAGATCTTAATCCTCAATTACTATACCTGCAAAAGAATTTTTTATAAATTCTAAATACTTTTTGTGAATCTCCAAATTTCTTTTTTGTACTTCTATAAATTTTTGAAGTCTTATAATAAGAGGATTTTCTAAGGTATAATATTCTAAAGATTTCTTCTCACTAGGGTAACGTAAGAATTTAAAGTGGGGTTCTATAAAAAAATCTAGAACGGAGTTTACTGCATGAGCCACTCCCCCATAAACCATAGATTCAGCATGTCTAAGCGCAATATGCTTAAGAAATTCTCTAGTTACATTAAGAGCTTCCTTTTCCTCTTGTTCACCTATTCCAATTCCTTCTTCTCTTCCTATTTTAGAAAAAGCTTTAATATTGTTAGTCCATTCATCTACAAGTTCTTCTTCAATAAGTTTGTCTAACTTTTTCCCTTCAAATTCTTCTGCAGTTGTTAAAAACTTATTCATTTCAAGGATATTTTGATCTAATAATTCAGGATTATCTGAATATATTTTTCCTTTATTGACACTCTTGACAATTTTCTCAGCCTCAACCGCTTTATTTTCAAAATCTTCTAAATCCAATTTGTTAATCATGGGAATTTCTTTTAATTTTGGATTCTTTTTTATAGCTTCTCTCAAATTGAGGGCCTTTTCCTGATTCTCTTTAATGCCTTCTAAATGTTTTTTAGATAGATAATGTCCAATGTCCCTCAACTCTTTTGACTTCGAGATTTCATTTAATAAAAAGAACGCTTTGGTACTTTTCTCAACACTTTGCTGTAATAAAAATACTGCATTTGGATATTTTTTATTATCTAATAAAATTTTGGATGCACTCAAATCTTCTTCTGAAAATCTTAATAGTTCAAAAGCATAATCTACCTCTTTTTGATATTCCACTCTTCTTTTGATCTCTTCCTTCATGGGACCTTCTGGCATTTTCTTTAAAGCTTTTTCAACAGATTCTGGATTGGATATCATTTTTCTCCTCTCTTTTGCTTCTTTTTCTAAAAGAAGAATGAGATTTAGACTAGTGAAAATTTAATTGCGTATAAAGGTTTTAAATAGATTTTTAAGTTTGTTTTTAACAATTTAAATAATTAATCTTATTGTCTATTTTTTAATATTTATTTTATATTTCATAAATTTATTATTAATTAATAACAAGCAGGAAATCTATTTATATGATGATTTATTATCGAAAATAAGACCCTTTTTGTAATCCCTTCTTCATCTATTTTTTGATATTTAATTTTTTCACTGAAAGGAATATCATATTGTTTGTAAACTTCATCTACCATACTTCCTGTGACAAAACCTTTCCAATCCAAATAAAGAAGTTCCTTCATTATCTCAGTATCATTTATCACTTCCTTTCCAACATAACCCCCATAAATATTTCCTGGAATTATATAAATACACCTTCTAGTTTCTTCAATAATTTCAATATAATAACTCTCACTATCAGGACATTCTCTACCGAGAGATTTTAACCCCTTCCAAACCTGATCATTTCTATTTCCAAAAGATTTCATTTCTACTATTGAGAAAGTTAAATCTTGGTTTTGATTGGATATACAACGAAAATCAAGAACCTCATAATCTCTTTCTAGATTTTTTTGATTTGTGCTTTTCCCAAAAAAAGAATTAACTAAAATAAATCCTAAAAAGATAAAAAATATTATTAATCCCCACTTCTGATACTGAGATTTTTGTTTTTTTGATTTATCCATAATTACTAAAGAAAACCTAAACTTAAAAACTTATCCAAATAAAATATTTAAAGAAATATTAAACCCTCTCTGCTCCAAGCTAAAACATCCAAAAATCCCAGTATGACCACAGTCATACCCAAAAAATTAATCTAAATCAATCACAATAAATCTTAAAAGATAAATAATATTTTAAATTTAATGAAAAAAATATCCAAAATAGCATTATGTACGCTTTTTCCGCTTTTCATATCTTTCCATCCAAAAAACAATACTTCTAAAATATTTCAAAACAACCAAATGGAAACTGTTTATAATTATAAAATAAAAGCAGGTATCTTTAGAAATGCAATAAAAATTCCAGGAAATGTGAAAATGGGAAAGCAAAACCAAAATAAAATTCTAACTGCAAATCTTTTTTCAGGAAGGATTTCATATAATTTTTACAAAAATGATTCAATATACATAGAAAAAACCAGTTTTCCTGATGAAACTTACATATATAAAAAAATTCAAAATAATTGGAAACTAATAAGTTATGAATCTAAAAAACAAAGAGAATATAAAAAAAATTTAGAAGGAAAATTCAAAACAAACTCTAAAACAATTATTGAAATATCAGAAGAATATTTTAAATCCAAAATAGGAGACACTGTCTCTTTTTTCCTATTAGGAGAAGAATATTACTTTTTTAAAAAATCAGAAAACAATTACAAAAAAAATGCTGAATTCTGTGTTGGAGGAGTAAAAAAAAGAAAAGAAGACAAAACTCTTTTTAGTAATAAAATTTATACAAAATTTAACAACTCCCAAGATTATCCTCAATTTCTAAAAACTTCTTTTGAAGTTAAAGGAGGGGGAATTTTTAATGGAGAATATGTTGTGACAGGAGAGAGAAAATAAAATATATTCTATAAAATATATATTATAAAATAATAATTATAATTCAACCTTTTCTCTAAAAGAAGGGACGTATGAAGAATATCCTTTTTTATCTAATTTCTTTTTAAATGCTTCTGAAGATTCTCTTTCTCCATGAACAATAAAAACTTTCTTAGGTTTTTCAACAAAACCTTCTAACCACCTTATGAGTTCCTTATAATCTGCATGAGCTGACAAACTTTCTATTTTATAAATTTTTGATTTTATTGGAATATTATCTCCCATAATCTCAATATTCTTGACCCCTTCAATAATATCTCTTCCAGGCGTTCCCTCTGCTTGATAACCTACAAACAAAACAGCATTTTTCTTATCCCCTATGTTATGTTTCAAATGATGTTTAACTCTCCCCCCAGTAACCATCCCACTCCCTGCAATAATAATACAAGGCTTTCCATATGAATTTATTTTTTTAGATTCTCCAACTGGTTGAGTTGTTTTAAACCCTTGAAAATTAAAGGGGTTTTTTATTCCTTTCAAATTCTCATTAAAAACCTCGTGATATTTATCAAAAATATTTGTAACTCTTATAGCCAAAGGACTATCTAAAAAAACTTTTTCTTTTGGGAACTCTTTGTTTTTTTGAAGCATCTTAAATGCATAAATCAATTGTTGTGTTCTTTCTACTGCAAACGAAGGAATTATAAGTTTTCCTCCTTTTTTGTAAGTATGATTGATTGCTTTTTTTAATGTATCTAAAGATTTTTTAAAGGGTTCATGAAGTTTGTCTCCATAAGTAGATTCAATAAAAACATAATCTCCTTTCTCAATTAATTCTGGTGATTTAACTAAAATAGAATTCCATTGTCCCAAATCTCCTGAGAAAACAAGTTTTTTTTCTTCTCCATTGTCTTTAATAAAAAGTTCAATAATTGAAGAACCAACAATATGTCCTGCGTCTCTAAAACGAACACTGACATTGGAATCTATTTTTAATTTTTTTCCATAATTAACTTTATTAAATAATTTTTGAGTTTGTTTAGCATCATTAATACTATAAATGGGATTTATTAAAGGCCTAGACTCTTTTTTCCTAATTTTATTTTCATCATTAGCTTCACTTTCTTGAACATGTGCAGAATCTTCAAGCATTACCTTACATAAATCTGTTGTAGCAGGAGTTGCATAAATTTTATTATGAAATCCCTTTTTCCGTAATTTAGGAAGCATTCCAGAATGATCAATATGTGCATGAGTTAAAAAAACACCAGAAATTTCAGAAGCATCAAAAGGAAAATTAGATTCGTTTTTTTCTTCAGAACCCTCTCCCTGAAACATTCCACAATCAACAAGATACTTATTAGAACCAAATTCAATTAAATAACACGAACCTGTAACAGTTCCAGCAGCACCACAAAAAGTAATTTTCATTTTCACCTCAAATAAAAAATATAACGAATTATTTAAAGCTATTGTTAAATAATCATTCCTATAAAAAGTAAAATCAAACCTGCAATTAATTCAAAAAAACCAGCTTTTTTTAATTTCTTTTTATTTGAAATTTTTCTTAAAGATTTTCCAACAACTTTTGGAAAAAGAATAACAAGTAAACCTTCTAACAAAATCAACCCTCCCAAAGTAAATAAAATTACATTTAACATAATAAAACAAACAAAGAATTATTTTTATATTTAACTATACAAATCTTTTTTAATTAAAATAATTCTATTTTATCATGAAAAAACTAATAACTTTTTTAAGTGCTATAGCTATATCACATACCTTGTATTCCCAACCAGACACCACAAATTTACAAAGAAGTCAAATTAAAAAAACAGTAACACAAGCAATAAACGACTTAAATGAATCCGATGTTACAGCAAGACCTATAAAAGTTCGTCCTAATTCTTCTTCATGCAATACTCATTATTCAAAAGTTGGAATAGCAGACTTAGAAAAACGTCTTATTAAACAAAAGAATAAAAAGGGAAAATGGGAAAACATAAAACAAGATTTCTACAAAATCCATACAATTGTAAATTACGACTGCAACGACTATACTGTGAAAGTAAGAAAAGAACCCCATATCTTTAAACAAAATTCACTTATAAACAAAAACGAAAAACAAAATCCCTACACCCTCATAATAAAAAAACAAAATAATAAATATAAAATAAATTCAAATTTAAAATTAAGACCAATAACAGAACAGAATTTAAAAAGGATTTATGAAGAATCTATTGAAATGTCAAAAAAATATTTTGAATAATTATTCCCTCTAAACAACA
>CAZGCP010000035.1:0-5625 GCA_964524525.1 Candidatus Woesearchaeota archaeon | reverse complement strand
ACAGCACCGAGCAAGTCGGCTCAGTCGCCAATGAAACATTGACGAAAGGGCAGGCTTTTCTCTCTAATTTATTGGTCGTCGGAAACAACCATCCTCCTCCCCACCCTAAAATGAAATTTTAAACTCACGAGGAAACTTTTTGTTTCAGCTCGTGCCCTTCGGGTCTGGGAACAGCAGATTAAACAGAAAAATGTTTTCGCTTCGCTCACCCTCTTTTTCCGGGACACATTTTTCCCAAATTTTTTCTTTCAGAAAAAACTCTCGAGCGTTCCGCAATTTTTCCAGCTCTGACTTCGTCGAGGGAAAAATTTCTACACCTCGAGCCCTAAGGGTTTTTTAAGCCCGATGTTAAAAGAAGGGAAAAGAGGCAAGTTAGTTAAGAAGGGTATGGTTTTTTATTAAATAACAAAAAGAAGAAAATAATTAAAAAAATAAAAAAAGACAATTCCTTTTTAAAAGAATTTTTTGATAATGTTGTGAATTATTTTAAGAAGCAAGGTGTTGAGATATTTAGACAATAAATTCTTAAACCCTAAATCCTAATTTATTTTATGGTAGAAGAGAGTGTGAATTTTCCTGAAATTGAAGAAAAATGGCAGAAAAAGTGGGAAGAAAATAAGATTTTCCAAGTTTCTAAAAGTGATAAAGAGAAATTCTTTCTTCTTGAGATGTTTCCTTATCCTTCTGGAAGTGGTTTGCATATGGGGCATGCTTTAAATTATGTTATTGGAGATATTCTTTCCAGGTTTAAAAGAATGAAGGGATTTAATGTTTTATATCCAATGGGTTATGATGCTTTGGGTTTGCCTGCAGAAAATGCTGCAATTAAGGACGGAACCCATCCTAAAGAATATACAGATAGATCAATAAAGAATTTTATGAAACAGCAAAACATGTTAGGTTTAAGTTATGATTGGTCAAGGTTGATTAATACTTCTTCTTCTGATTATTATAAATGGGATCAGTGGATTTTTCTTCAGATGTTGAAAGAAGGTTTAGCTTATCAAAAAGAAGCTGCTGTTAATTGGTGTCCTTCATGTAAGACTGTTCTTGCTAATGAGCAGGCTCAGACAGGTTATTGTGATAGATGTAAAAGTAAAGTTGAAGTTAAGCATTTGAAACAATGGTTTTTGAAAATTACAGATTATGCTGATGAATTGTATGATATGATTGATGATTTAGATTGGCCTCAGAGAACTAAAGCAATGCAAAAGAATTGGATTGGTAAGAGTTATGGGACTGAAATAAAGTTTAATGTTAATGGACAAGATTGGTCTATTTTTACAACAAGACCAGATACTCTTTTTGGAGTTACTTTTATGGTTATTTCTGCTCAGCATTCTAAATTAATGGATTTAGTTACAAAAGAACAAAAGCCAAAAGTTGAAGAATTTTTAAAAAAAATTTCAAGTGTTTCTCAGAAGTCAATGAAAGAAGAAGAAGCTTTGAATAAAGAGGGTGTTTTTACTGGAAGTTATGCTGTAAATCCTTTAACAGATGAGAAGATTCCAATTTATGCAGGTAATTTTGTTGTTGCTGATTATGGGAGTGGGATGGTTATGGCAGTTCCAGCTCATGATCAAAGAGATTTTGATTTTGCAATGAAATATGATTTACCAATAAAATTTGTTGTTGATCCTGTTGATTATGAGATTTATTCAAGAAAAGATTCTCAAGGAGAGGAACAATATAATGAAGCTTATACTGGTAATGGGAAATTAATTAATTCAGGAGATTTTGATGGTTTGGACAATCATCAAGCTAAAGAAGAAATAACAAAAAAACTTCAGGATAAAGAAATAGGGAAGAAAGTTACTCAGTTTAAATTGAGGGATTGGTTGATTTCTCGTCAGAGATATTGGGGAACTCCTATTCCAATAATTCATTGTGAAAAATGTGGTGCTGTTCCTGTTTTAGAAGAGGATTTACCAGTAGAACTTCCAAGAGAAGTTGATTTTCAAGCAGGGGGAAATCCTTTAGAAACAAATGAAAAATGGATTAATGTTAAATGTCCAAAATGTGGTCAGGATGCAGTAAGAGAAACAGATACTATGGATACTTTTGTTAATTCTTCTTGGTATTTTTTAAGATATACAGATTCAGGAAATGAAAATGAAATTTTTGATAAAGAAAAAGCAAATTATTGGTGTCCAATTGATCAGTATATTGGAGGAGCAGAACATGCTTGTATGCATTTAATTTATTTTAGATTTTATACAAAGTTTTTGAGAGATATTGGTTTATTGAATTTTGATGAGCCAGCTAAAAAATTATTTCACCAGGGAATGCTTCATGGAGAAGATGGTGAGAAAATGTCAAAGTCAAGGGGTAATACAATTGATCCTATTGGAACAATTGAAGAATGTGGTGCTGATTCCTTGAGACTAGCATTAATGAGTTTTGCTTCACCTGATAAAGATACCCAATGGGATACTAAGATTTTTCAGGGTTCTTATAAATTTTTGAACAAAGTAGAGAATTATTTTAATGAAGTAAAAATTTCTAAAAAAGCTGATGCTAAAACTGAAAGTAAACTAAATAAAGTAATAAAAGAAGTTACAAAACAAATTGATGAATTTAAGTATAATCTTGCAATAATAAAAGTTCGTGAATTATTTAATTCTCTTCCAAAAGAAACTTCTAAAGATGTTTTAGAAAAAAGTTTGAAATTGCTTCATCCTTTTTGTCCTCATATTACAGAAGAGCTTTGGGAGAAGATTGGAAATACTGGTTTTATTTCTTTAGAAGAATGGCCAAAAATAGATACTGGTAAAATAGATGAGAAATTTGAAAAACAAGAACAAGCAAATGAAAATCTTGCAAGTGATATTAAAAATGTTGTTGGTCTGGTTAAAGGAAAGCAAAATAAAGAAGTTTCAAAAGCATATGTTTATGTTCTTCCTAATGAATTGGAATTTTATGCTTTGGATGAAGTTAAGAAAAAGGCAAATATTGAAGTGGAAATTTATGCTGTTAATAATAAAAATAAATATGATCCAGAAGGCAAATCTAAAAAAGCAAAACCAGGTAAGCCAGCTATATATTTAGAATGAAAAATAAAAAAAATAATCTTAATAAAATACTTTTCTTAAAAGAAAAATTAGAAAAATACAAACATATCACAACTTATTTAATAGTGCTTTTGGGAATTTTATTTATTTTTTTAATATTTGTTTTTATTAAGGGAGATTCTGAGGTTGGAAATTTAGAAAGAAGTATTCTTGTTTGTGGGGATGATACTTTTAATGAAACATGTTCTTTTGATAAACCATATTATTGTGAAAATGGGGTGCTTGTAAGAAAACCTGATTTGTGTGGATGTCCTGATGCTTTGAGAAAGAATTCAGGAAAGTGCTCCTCTATATATGGAAAATATCCTAGAAATGTTTCTTTGAATTATGTTCTTATGGGTGAAAAAGGAAAAATAAATTTTGTGGCTTATAAAGATGTTGTAAAATATTTAGAGAGTTTAGAAAAAGGATTGGAATATCCTAGTGGTCAAAAGAAAACAAGAGCGGATTTTAAATTAAAGGTTTTGGATGATAGATTACAAAGAGCTTATTTAATGCCCCTTGTTAAGGAAATACAAAATTTAGCTCCAGATAATAAATTAAATCAAGCAAGAATTGCAATAAGTTTAGTTCAAAATATTCCTTATGCAGAAAAACAAGGAGATATTGATTTAGGTAATGGAGTTGTAATAAATCCATCAAGATATCCTTATGAAGTTGTTTATAGTAATAAAGGGGTTTGTGGAGAGAAGGTTGAGTTATTGGCTTTTTTGTTGAGAGAAATAGGTTATGGAACTTCTTTGATTTATTATCTTGAAGAAAATCACGAGGCGTTAGGAATAAGATGTCCTGTTGAAGAGAGTTATAATAATACTGGTTATTGTTTTGTTGAAACTACTGGTCCCTCAATAATCTCAGATTCAGGTGTTTCTTATGGATTTATTGGTGGAGGTCTTTCAGGTAATTATGAAATTTATTTGTTGTCTGATGGAATTTCTCTTCCAGAAAATATACAAGAATATGAGGACGCAGAAAAAATAAAAGAATTAAGAGAAAAGGGAAAAGAGGGAGAGGGAAATATTTTTGATAGTAATGAGGCAGATGTTTTGAATAAAAGATATGGTTTGGAGAATTAATTCTTTTAAAGTGATTTTAATTTTTATTTAACATTAGAGTTTAGAGAAGTCACTGTAGGTGATTTGGGTGGAGTCTGTAAGGCGTGGGTCGAGGAGCGAAGCGACGAAGAAGTTAATTTCTAGCACGGAATAATTTTCCAGGTACTTTTGAACCAACATATAATGTTCCAGAAGAATTTTCAATATATATTAAATCAGCTAAATCATATATTAAACCAGTTCCAATTCCAAACCCAATTTCTTTATGAGGAGATTTATGTCTTTCAGGATATTTTTTTCTAGCTTCCCAATATTGTTTTATTTCAGGTCTTTTGAAATAATTTCCACCATCATTAATTCCGAAAATAAATGATGAAGGAGCAATTAATAGACTTAAATTTATGTCTTTATTTCCTTCACTATGAAAAAAAGAATTTTTTAATGGCTCAACCATAAAGTTAAATGTAGATAAAGCTGTATCTATATTTATTTTTTCATAATAAGGAATTAATTTATTAAATAATATATTTTCTGAAATTTCTCTAACTTCATCTGTCTTGTTTGTTCTTTTATGAGTTTGGTATTCAATTAAATAATCTTTTAATGATTTAGCAGATAAATTTGAAAACGAGATTATTTCTTCTGGAAATTGATTTAACATATTCTTGTGAAATTATCTGTTTATATAAATGTAGTGCTAGAAATTAATTAGGTTTAACATCGGGCTTAAGGAGAGTTTCGACCAACGGGAGAAATTCGGGCGTAGTCTGCAAGACGGAGCTCTTTAAGCCCTGTTAAGTCGCCCCGAGCGTAAGCGAGAGCCTGCAAGGCGTGGGTCGGAGCCGAAGGCGGAGAAGTAAAATTTGGGCTCTTAATTAATATCGACCGAAGGGAGACTATATGTCCGTAGGACGGGGGAGTTTAGTTTCTTTTGTCATTGAATTAATTTTTTTAAATCTTTAATTTCTTGTTTATCAAAACCATTTACTTTTATTTTTGCTTTAACTGGGTAAATGCTCGGGTTCATAATCCAGGGAGTCCCCATATCCGCTGGAAGATAAAATTCTTTATTTGGGAGTCTTGTTGGTTCCATATAAAAAAACAATTCTTGATTTTGATTATTAATTAATTTAAGACTTAGTTTGTTTTCATAAGAAACTAATCCGTAATGTTCTTTAAATGTGCTAGACCATCTATCATAATTTAGTTCTTTATCAACAAAAACGTAATCTGGAGAAATTGCAGTATGTTTTGATAATAAGGTGATAAATTTTTCAAATGTTAAACCTTTGATTTTATTTTCTAAATTTTTATTTGTTACTTCTAATTTTTTTTGTTTGAAAAATTTATCTTTGGTTGAGCTTACTGCTTCCATTGTTTCTCTTGAACTTAATTCAAAATAATCTCCTCCAAATGTTTCTGATATACAAATAATTTCATCTTCTATTTTTTGGTAATTATTAGTAAAAAAGCTAAATGAAGGAGATTTCAGGTAGTCT
>CAZGCP010000034.1:0-5695 GCA_964524525.1 Candidatus Woesearchaeota archaeon | reverse complement strand
GTTAAAAAAACAAAAGAATTGCTTGGAGGTAAAAAAGGGAGCGGGGTGTTGCTTAGCTCTAACTATCTTTCAGGGGATGCATATAGAGAATTAAAATCTGCTGGATTGTGTGGGGTAGTGCAATGGGATGAAACCCTTGATAGAGATCAATATAAGAAATGGCATGAACAAAGCCCAAGAAAAAAGAATTTTGAGAAGCGAATGGATAACCATGACAGAGCCATGAATGAAGGTCTGGAAGTTGCAACAGGGGTTTTATTTGGTCTAGCAGATTTTAAATACGATGTTTTAATGCAAATTGCAAAAGCAAGACATTTGAAAGAGGAGTATGGTAGAAGCCCATTTGTTTTTGGAACTCCACGATTAAATCCAATTGGAGGAAGAGTTTTGCACCCAAGGAATGAAATCAACAATAAAAAATATGAAACTGCATTAATGGTTTATAAGATTGCAGAACCAAACATTGCGAGATGGTTACAGACAAGAGAAAACCCAGAACTAAATTTTAGAAATATGCTTGATAACGATATCTATACGTATAAATGCGGGGATGTGAAACCTGGAGGATATAAAGTAAATGAATCTTCTGTTAGTTCTTGTAAGGGAGGACAGTTTGGTGTTAATGAATTAGAAAAAAAGAGTTTTGAATCGATGTTAAGAGAGACTGATTTCTCAGTAAATTATTCATGGATAGAAGATTACTAGTTTATGGTTTAATATTTATTGTTAGATTAATATTTGAATCTTTTTTCGTATTCTTTATGGTTTAACCATTCTAAAATCATTGTAATAATATATACTTCTCCTCCCTTAATAGAATATATTAATCTCCATGCTCCTGGAAGATTATATTTCCATGCATTTCTTATATTAAATTTTTTAAGATATTCTTTTGGAATTATCTTTTTGGGAATCTGAATTCCACAAAAAGGATTTTTTTCAATATCACAAAAAGCTCTTTCCAGAAACTTCTTTAATTCAGGATCTTTTATTTTCTCAAATTCCTTTTTTGTTTTTTCATCAAAAAACTGTAATTTACATGGTTTCATTTTTTTCTCCAAAAAAGATGGGCTTTTTCTAATCTTTTTTCAGCTTCTTCAGGATAAAAAATCCATCCAATTTTTCCTTCAGAGTCTACAGAAATTTTTCCTGATGATAACAAATAGTCTACTATCGTACTGAATGTTTGATACATTGTCTTTTTTGGAAGAGCTTCCCATAATTGTTTCTTTTTGTATTCTCCATCATGTTCTTGTATAAAATCTTCCACCATTAAGACAGTCTGTAGAGTAGGAGACCTTGATTTTTTTAGTTTATTATTTAATGGATTCATTTTATTTGATTTACTTGTAAGTTTATCTGGCTATATCAATTGATATATCTTTATAAATATTTTGATTTTCTAAAAAAATTTACTTGCTTAAATAATTCTATAAACTCTCTTCACATTTTGTTGTAATGGAAGAAAAAAAGTGGTTTGTTTATCTTCTTGAATGCTCAGATGGTTCGTTTTATACTGGTGTAACTAATGATATTGATAAGAGAATGAAAGTACATTCTGAAGGAAAAGGAAGCAAGTATGTTTGCAGAAAAGGTTTTTCAAGATTGTTACGGGCAATTCCGTGTAAAAGCAAATCAATTGCATTCAAATATGAATATGAAATTAAACAGCTTCCTAAAAATGAAAAGTTAATTTGGTTTGATGAGAGATAACTATCAATTATTAATTTCCCTTAAATATAGAACTTCATTCCCCTTCGCCCTGAGAATTATTTCCTTTCTTTGCCCCGGATTCATTTGTAGGACAATCCGGATTGAAAGTAAATCAAAGATTTTCACTCAACTGTATTGTCTTTTTTCTCAGAACTCTTTTCTTTATTGTCTTTGTAATTTTTTGCCCAGGATTCATTTGTAGGACAATCTGGATTGAAAGCAAATCAAAGATTTTCACTCAACTGTATTGTCTTTTTTCTCAGAACTCTTTTCTTTATTGTCTTTGTAATTTTTTGCCCAAGATTCATTTGTAGGACAATCTGGATTGAAACAAAAAATCCAGGGTTTTCTTCCTTTTTTAAGTCTCATTAACATTGGCCATCCACATTCTTCACAAACCTTGTCTGTCTTTTTTATTGTTCCGTTTGGAGGTAGTGGGAAAGTGTTTTGACAATCTGGATAAGCATCACAAGCAACAAAAAATCTCTTGGTTTTTTTTGAATAAGTTATTGCAAGATGTCCTTTTTTACATTTAGGACAAGTCATAATTTGGTTTTCTATTTTTTGTTTTTCTCTGAATTTTACATTTGCATCTAATAATTCTTTTCCAACTTTTTCTTTATGTTTTTCAAAATCTCCAATAATTTTTGTGATTGTTGTTTTAGCTGATTCAATTATTTTTTCTTCTTTTTTAATTTGTTCTTGTTTTTTATTAAGTCCTTGTATTTCTTCCATATCATCTTCAAATTCTTTAGTTAAGGCTTCATCTGTTATTATTGGAGAATATTTTTCCAAAGTATCAATTAAAGAAATTCCTAATGCTGTGGCTCTTATACTTTGGCCTTCAATATATCCTCTATCATAAAGAGTTTCAATAATATTTGAACGAGTTGCTTTAGTTCCTAAATTCCTTTTTTCTAATTCTGAAACAATTGAAGCAGGAGAATATCTTTTTGGAGGTTGGGTTTCTTTTTCTTCAGATGTAACGTCTAGTATTTCTTTTTCACCATTAATGTCTGGAACTTTTTCTTCTTTTAATTTAGAGGGGTAGATTTCCATCCAAGCTTTTTTCTTTATAACTTTTCCATGAGTGTTAAATTTTAATTTATCAACAATAGCTTCAATTTTCTTGTTTTCAACAATTGCGTCTTCACAAAATAAACTTAAGAATCTTTTTACAATTAATTTATAGATTTTGTCTTCTTCTCCAGAGAGTATCTGTGTTTCACCTGTTGGATAAATAGAGGGGTGGGCAGGATCAGATTTTTTACCTTCAATAGGTTTATCTCTTTTAATTAGGTGTTCAGCTTTAAATTCTCTTGCTAATTTTTCAAGGATTTGTTTATAACCAATTGAAGCAGGAAGTTTTTGGGAAGAGGTTCTTGGGTAAGAAATCAAACCATTAAGATAAAGTGATTGTGCAACTTGAAGTGTTCTTGCAGGAGTAATCCCATAAAATTTGTAGGCTTCTGTTTGTAATGTAGTTAAATTAAAGGGAGTATTTGGAGGGATTTTTTGTTCTTTTTTTGTTGTACTAACATCTGCAGTTTTTCCTTTAAGAGATTCAAAATTTTTTAATAAATTTTTATCAAAAATATCTTTGTTATGTTTCAAGAAAATTCCTTTTAATCCATCATCAATTTTTATAAAAATATTCCAATAAGGTCGAGGTTCAAAAGCTTGAATTTCTTTTTCTTTTTTAACTATTAGATTTAAAGAAGGACCTTGAACTCTACCTATTGACATTAACTTGAATCTTCCTGTTGTTTTAATTGCATTCATTAATGCCCTTGATAAATTAATACCATAAAACCAGTCTAAATAATGTCTTGTTTCACCTGCAATTGCATGCCCCCAATCAATATGTTTAAATTTGGATTCATAAGAATCATTAAGTTCTTTTGGTGTTAGTGTAGAGAATTTCATTCTTTCAGCATCTTTTTGATTACATAAGAATCTTACAACATTCCAACCAATAACTTCTCCCTCAATATCATAATCTGTTGCAACTGTTATTTCAGATGCTTCTTTAACTAATTTCAAAATTGCATCATAATATCTTTTTGTAAAATCCTTTTTCCTAACCATATAATTTGGAACCCAAGAAATATCAAAAACAGGAACTTTGCTTCCAGTAGAATTTTGACTTAAAGTAAATAAATGTCCTACAGCACAGGCAACTCTTATTTGTTTTCCGTTTCTTTCAATTTCATAGTAAGGAACCTTGTTTAGGTTTTTTTGAACAGCTTTTCCTAAAGAATTTGAAATTTTTGATGCAGCTTGAGGTTTTTCTGTGATAATTAATTCATAACCTTCTTTTTTTAATTTGATATTTGGAATTTTGTATTCTTTTTTTGTGGTCTTTTTTGCAGTTTTCTTTTTAGTTGTTTTTTTTCTTGTTGATTTTTTCCTTGAAGTTTTTTTCTTAGTTCCTTTTTTTTCTATTTTTTCTGTTTCATAACTTGAAGGTTTTTTGTAAACTTTTTCAACTGTTTCTTTTGCTTCTTCTTCTCCTAATCCATATTCTTCTTTTATTTTTTTAGTTTCATATTTAATTATTTCGTCCTTTGGAATCTTTTCTTTTACTTGTTTTTCAATAGAATATGCTAAATCTGATTTATCCACTCTAAAAAAATCTCCTGCATGTTTTTCCTCTTTACTTATTTTTTGTTTTTTAGGCATTTTCCTTAAAAAAACACTGATAAAGGGGTTTTTATTATTTTTTATTTTGTTTTTAAAATAATTGTTTCAGTAGATAAAATTTTTTAAATAAGAATTTCATGTTTTACAGATGAAAAAAGGATTAATTGTTATTATAGGGGCTTCTGCATCTGGAAAAAGTAGGGTATTAGAGGAAATTTCTAATAGAGGTTATAATGTTTATCCTGAAACTGCAAGAAAAGTTTTGGAAGAGAGAAAAAAATTTAAACCAACAAAAGAAGAAATTAAAATAAGGCAAAATATTATTTATGAAAATCAAAAGAATTTGGAGAATTCTTGTAGGGGTTTGAATTTTCTTGAAAGAAGTATAATTGATATTTTTGGTTTTTCAGAATATTATGTAGGAAGATGCCCTAGTAATGTTGATTTGAGTGTTGATTTTTCTAGTAAGTATTCAAAAATTTTTAATTTGATTGCTCCAAAAAAAGAGAAAAAAGGAGATTTTGGAAAGGGAAGTATTAGAATAGAGAAATCTTTTGAAGAAGCAGAAAAAGTACAAAATTTTGTTTTGAGTAAATACAATGATTTTGGTTATAATGTGCTTGATGTTCCTTTTTTTTCAGAAGAAAATAAAACAAATTCCATTAAAAAAAGAGTAGATTATATTTTAACTAAATTGAATTTATAGATACTCTTTATAGTATTTTGGAGTAAATTTATTCATTCTGAGTATTGTTCTGTTGTGTATTTGCCTAACTCTTTCATAAGTGATTTTTTTTTCAGTTGCTATTTCTTTGAATGTTTTTCCATTAAAATAATGCATTTGTATCACATCCCTATATTCTTTATTTTTAATCTTATTTATCAGGTTTTCTAAATCAGATCTAAGAGATTTTTTTTGTGATTTTTGGTCTGGTGCAAGTGAATCTGGATCTTTTATTTTTTCTTTAAGAGTTGTTTTGTCTTCTTCCCCCATAACCGAATCTATACTTTTTATTTTTTCATTATAATTTAATAATTGGGCTTCATCTTTTGAGGGAATATAATCTTTTCCCATTTTATTTAATTTTTCATATTCTTGATTTATTTTTCTGATTTTGTTTATTTGGTTTAGAGGGATTCTTATTGTCCTTGATTGTTTGTCAATAGCATCTGATATTGATTGTCTTATCCACCAGACAGCATAAGAAATAAATTTGAATCCTTTTGTTTCATCATATTTTTTAGCTGCTTTTATTAAACCCATATTCCCTTCATTAATTAAATCTGAAAAATTTACTCCTTGATCCATATATTGTTTTGCAACTGAGACAACAAATCT
>CAZGCP010000033.1:0-5695 GCA_964524525.1 Candidatus Woesearchaeota archaeon | reverse complement strand
TGCAGGCTCTCACTTCACTTCGTTTCGTTCGGGGCGACTTAACATCGGGATTATGAAAAGTTTTTTCCGCAGTAAAAAATTTGGGTGAAAGAAGCTGCAAGTTTCTGGAACCTCTAAATCCTTGTTAATTGCAATTAACAGCTAAGAAACTTTATATAATTTCCATAGTTTCTCATTAATAATGAAACCAGCACCAATATTGTCAGATGAATTTTACTTGAAATGCATTAGTCTTGCAATTCAATCAAAAGGTAATGAAAGATATGGTTGTCTACTTGTTGCAGATGAAAGAATAAGAGGTAAAGGTTACAATAGAGCAATTGCTCATCCTGCTTTCGGAAGACTAGAAAGAGAAATTAGGCAAGGAATGGCTAATCATGCTGAAGTTGAAGCAATGAATAATGCTCTTACTAATAAATTTCAAATTGATGGGTCTGATTTATATGTAGCAGGATATTTCCCAAAATCAGGTCAATTATTTTTCAAAACTAATTACACTTGTGTAAAATGTATACCTCACATGAAAAATTGGGGGTTGCTAATATTTATGTTCCAACTCCAAATGGTTGGATAAAAAAATCTCTTGATGTCGCAGAAAAAGAAGCAAAAAAATTTACTAATGGCGCTCATCAAAAAAGGTTAGATGTAACTATGGGGGATTTTTTTATTACGCAACTAGATATTTCTTAGCTGTCAACTTCTTCGGTTTCGCTCTCTCAAATCACACTTCGTGCGACTTCGTTTAACCAAAATATTAAAAGAAAAAATATAAAAACTCTTTTTAATTATTTTAATTATGTCAAAAAAGAGGGTAGTAGTAATTAGTCTTGGAGGAAGTGTGATAATTCCTGATAAAGTAGACTATAAAACTCTTGAAAAATTTAGAGAAGTTATTAGGAAAAATTCTAATAAATTTAGATTTGTAGTTGTTTGTGGTGGAGGAAGTGTTGCAAGGAAATATATTAATGCTATAGAAAAAGATGGGCAAAAAGGAAAATTCCTTTCATTATCTGGAATTTCTACTACAAGAATGAATGCTCGTTTTATGAATTACTTTTTCAAAAGGGAACCTAAAGAAGGCATTCCTTTATCTTTAGATGATTTGAAAAAAGAATTAAAACAAGAAAGAGTTGTTTTTTGTGGGGCTTTGGGTTATAAACCAGAACAAACTTCTGATTCCAATGCTGCTGAAATTGCTTCTGAATATGATACTTTTTTTATAAATATAACAAATGTTAAAGGATTATATAATAAGGATCCTAATAAACACAAAGATGCTAAATTAATTAAAAAAATTTCTTGGAATAAATTTAATAAAAAAGCTAATTCATTAAAATACAAACCAGGACAACATTTTGTCTTAGACCAAAAAGCTTCAAAGATTATAATGGAAAACCAAACTCCAACTTATATAATTAAAAACATGAAAGAACTTGATAATATTTTAAATAAAAAAAATTTTACTGGAACTTTAATTGCTAATTAAGGATTCAAAACAATCCTATTAATCTCTATTTTTCCAAAACCTTTTATTTCTTTTTTACCTACTAATTTATAAGAAAAGTTTTTTGCTGATTTTTTTGTTTCCTTGTCTACAAAAATCTGGTTTTTTCCTGCTGAAGAAGTAAGTCTTGAAGCCAAATTAACCTTTTTACCTACAACAGTATAGTCCATCATTTTTTCATAACCAATATTTCCTGAAACAACTTTTCCAGTAGCAATTCCTACTGAAAGTCCACCATTATTTAATTTATATTTTTTAGAAACTTCCTTCATTTTTTTCATCATTTCTTTTGCAGTTAAAATTGCCTTTGAAGAATGATTTTCTAGTGGAATTGGACTTCCAAAGATAGCCATTATTTCATCTCCAATAAACTTATCAATTGTCCCACCATGTTTTAGAACTATTTTAGACATTTCTTCAAAATAATTATTAAGGAAATTCACAACTTTTTCTGATTTATTTTTATTAACATATTCAGTGAATCCATTTATGTCTGCAAACAAAATACTGCAAACACGTCTTTCTCCAGTTATATGTTTTTTATCTGGATTTTTCAAAATTTTCCTCATTGTTTTTTCATCAACATATCTCTCAAAAATGTTTCTTAAACTAACTGTTTCTGCTTCGTGTTTAAATCTTCCATCAAGAATATTCTCACTTGCTGATAAACATTCAACATCTTCTTTTGTGAAATGTTTACCAAAAAGATAAATAACTCCTAATCTTCTTTTTTTTAATATAATTGGGATTGCTATTTTTCTTTTATTTGCAAGTACCTTTCCTTTTTTGAAACAATCATTTATTATTTTATGGGACATTGGACCTATTTTTGCTATTGCTTTTAATGAACTATCTAAAAAATCATAAGCTATAATTGTCCCTCCTCCAGCATGGACTTTTTTTATAAGTTCTTTTAGAATCTTTTCAGTGGCATTTTTTAAGTCTGGATTCATATCAACAATGTTGTCAGTTTCCTTTATAATTCCAAAAAGTTTTTTATAATCTATCATAAAATATAAAAACAATCTTATATTTTAAATCTTGTGCTGGAGATTAAACAAATGAAACTTAATTTAATTAATGAGGAAAATTTTAATAAAGCAAGAGAAAAAATTAGGAATACAAAAAATGAAAAAGTGATTTTTTCAAGTGATAATGACGATTTAAATAGGAAGATTGTTGAAAAAGAAAAAATAGATTTCTTATTGATAAAACAAAAAAAAAGAAGAGATTATCAAAAACAAAGAAATTCTGGTTTTAATGAAGTTTTAGCAAAAATTGTAAAGGAAAAAAATATTTCTTTAGGCATTTATTTAGATGAAATTTTAAAATCAAATAAATATGAGAAATCAAAAATTCTTGCAAGAATAAAGCAAAATATTTTTTTATGTAATAAAAATAAAATTAAAATAGTGTTTGTATTTGAAAAAGAGAAAAGGAATTTATATGATTTAAAGTCTCTTGGATTGGTTTTAGGTATGCCTACTTGGATGACAAAAAATCTTCAACTTTTTGAAATCAATAAATAAACTTTTAAAGTTAAAAAAACACATTACATAATAAAAAGAGGCTAAACTATTTACAAAAATTTTTAGTTATACTTTAAAAAAGAGGGATTTAATAAAATGAAACATAATACAAAGATAACTATCATAATTATTTCTATGTTTTTAATAACCCAATTTATTGGACTTTTTGTTATTAATCATTATTCTGATATTAAAGTTGTAAATGGAACTCAAATAGATGTTTCTTCTCCAGATTTGCCTTATGGAATGGAACCCCCAGAAATTCAAGAGGAAAGAGAATATAGCAGTATACTTATTTCTATTATAGTTGCGTTTGTTATTGCAATCTCGTTGTTTTTTATTCTAACTAGGTTCAGGTCTGAAATTATTATGAGGATTTGGTTTTTTATAATAATTGTATTAGGACTAGGGATTTTTCTTAATATTTTTTTAGGAGAATTTAATCATGGTAGTTTTATTGCACTTGGTATTGGGGCTGTTGTAGCCTACATAAAGGTATTTAGAAGAAATATACTAGTTCATAATTTAACAGAATTATTTATCTATCCCAGTATTGCTGCAGTATTTGTTCCAATTTTAAATATCAATACAATAATCATTTTATTAATAATAATTTCTTTTTATGATATGTGGGCGGTATGGAAATCAAAAGTTATGCAAAAAATGGCTAAGTTCCAAATGGATAAAGTAAAAATATTTTCTGGTTTTTTTGTACCTTATTTAACAAAATCTCAAAAGAAAAAATTAAAGAAAACTAAAAAATCAAAGAGTAAATCAAAAAAGCAAACAATAAAGGCAAGAGTAGCTATTTTAGGCGGAGGGGACATAATTTTCCCGATTATAGCATCAGGTGTAATGTTAAGAACATTAGGTTTAATACCTGCAATAATAGTTATATTTGGAGCTTTATTAGGACTAAGTTATTTATTATTTGTTGCAAAGAAACAGCATTTTTATCCTGCAATGCCTTTTATAACTACAGGAATTTTAATTGGAATAGCCTTAAGCTACATCATCTTCTAAATTTTTCCATTGGTCTATTTCAGAAAGATTTTTCACAGGAATTATTGTATCCACACCCACAAGATTCATTGAAGTTACATACTCTGAAATGTCTTGAATAGTTACTTCTTGAGAACTAACATAATGTTTTCTCTCTATGGGTGCATAACCTTTTTCTACCAATCCAGCACGTGAAACCTTTGCCCCGTTTTGAAAAAAATAAGGTGTTTCTTTAACATAGGGAGATAAATAAATTGTAGAAGCATCATATTTTAACCACTTACCATAAAAATCACCATTAGTTGTTATAACTCTCACAAAAGGTTTTTCATCATCATAATATTTAAATTTTTCCTCTAAATTTTTGCTTAATTTTCCAAATTGAAAATTATTTGAATTTGTTTTTTTATTTGCCATGTTTTTATTAAACCTTTAGGTTTTTTAAATTTAATGATTATGTATTTACTTTAAAAAAGTAACATACCCAAAGATTTATAAATAAGTGTTATTACTTAATAGTAAACATAAGGGTAATTATAAAATGGAAAACACAAATAAAATCAGCAAGATGGAATCAAATTTACGTCCATTAAGGAGGTATAAAGATAATACAATCGGAGATATAGAAGAAAGAAAGCTTGGCTCAAAAGTATTAATAATGTTAAATGAGGGAAGAGATAGAAAAGAAATAGTTAAACAATATAAAAATTATATGGATGTATTTTCCTTTAAAAAATCAAACAGAAACTATCAATTAAATGAGAAATTAAAAACTGAATTAAAAAAATACCTAAAAAATGATAAATAAAATAACCCAAATTTGGACTGGAAAAAAAAATGAAAGCAAAAATAAAGATGTTCTACCTGAAGAAATCTCAACAAAATTTCAGGAAAATTTAGCTGTTTTAGATAATATTGATTCTGTGATGCCTGGAGAAATTAATAATGTTATTCAAAATTATTTATCTAATGGACAATTAGGAAATATCATGTCAACATATGGCTCTATTTTTGAAAATGCTATTAACAAGTGTGAAAAAATAAATGGAAAAAACCTTCCAAAGGAATTAAAAGAAGAATATTGGAATTCTTATGAAAGAGTTTCTAGTAGAATTGGGAAGATATTTGGAGGGCAATAAAATGATGATGAATCAAGAATTAGTCAATAAAGTAAAAGATTATTTTAACTTAAATATTTATGAAACTAAAGTTTGGTTAGCTTTATTAGGAAAAGGAGCTGCTTCTGCTGGAGAAATTGCTAAATTATCTGGAGTTCCAAGAAGTAGAGCTTATGATGTTTTAGAAAGCTTAGAGAAAAAAGGATTTGCTATGGTTAAATTAGGAAAACCCATAAAATATCTTGGAATAAAACCACATTTAATTGTTGAAAAATTAAAAAAATATGCTGAGAAAAAAATTAAAACTCTTTCAGATATAAAAGAAACAAATGAATTTGTCCAACTTCAAGAAATATATAATGGAGGAATGGATCCAATCAGAAAAGAAGATATAACAACTGCTTTAAAGGGAAAATCAAATATATCTAATTACTTAAAAGAAATTTTTGAAAGTGCAAAAAAAGAAGTTACAATGTGTTTGAATGTAGAAGAAATGCATTTTAAATTAAGATTATTTAAAGATACTTTGGAAAAATTAGAAA
>CAZGCP010000032.1:0-5716 GCA_964524525.1 Candidatus Woesearchaeota archaeon | reverse complement strand
ACTATGAAATAAATTCTTCAGAAAAACAAAATGAAGTAAGAAATTTAGAAAATACTTTAAATAATTATAAAATTGAAATATCTCGAATCAATGCCCAAATTGAAAGTCTTGAAACAGAAATTCTAGAGTATCCTGATTCAGAAATAATAAAAATTAATAAAGAAAAATTAGAAAAAAGATTAGAAAAAACACAAGAAATACTATCTAAAATAGGTTCAGTAAATATGCGTTCCTTAGAAGTCTATGAAGATATTAAAAAAGAGTATGAAAGTGTAAAAGAAAAATGTGAAACAATTGAAAGAGAAAAAGAAGATATTTTAAAAATAATTTCCGAAATTGATATAAAAAAGAAAAAAACTTTTTTAAAAACATTAAAAGAACTTAATGAAACATTCTCAAGAAATTTTTCAAAATTAAGTTCAAAAGGAGATGTTTATCTGGATTTAGAAAATAAAAAAGAACCTTTTAATGGAGGAGTAAATATAATTGTAAAAACAGGGCATGGGAAATATTTTGATGTAACTTCTCTTTCAGGAGGAGAACAGACTCTTGTAGCTCTTTCTTTAATTTTTGCAATACAAGAACTAAATCCTTATAGTTTTTATATTTTAGATGAAATAGATGCTGCTTTAGATAAAAGAAACTCAGAACGTTTAGCAAATCTCTTAAAAAAATATATGCAAAAAGGACAATACATAATTATCACACACAATGACGAAGTTATTTCTAATGCAAGTGCAATTTATGGTATAAGTATGCACGACGGAGTAAGTAAAATAGTTAGTATGAAAGTTTAAAAAAAAATAAAAATCCTCTTTTAAAAAAGAGGAGAAAGCAAAAAATAAAAAATAAAAAAATAAAAAAAGCAATTAGTAGTAGCTTTCTCCAAAATCTTCGTTTTTCTTAGATTTCTTTCCTAACAAAACCACTAAAACTACCAATAAGACAGCAAAAATTACTGCTAAAACAACAGTCAAAGCAACAGCCCCATTTGAATTACTATTTCTAGTATCCAAAACAAGATTTGCTTTTCCTTCGAATGTTTCTCCTGAGAATACGTTCACACTGAATTGATATTCTCCTCTTTCAGAAACACTTGCTGTTATAGTAGTCTTTTTTGTTAATCCAGCAGGAACTGAAACTAATTTTGTTTCAGCTTCAGCAAGAACATCTCCGCTTGTTTCAACAACAATTCTGTAAACTTTCAATTTGTTTGTTGGATTTACAAGCACTACATCATAATCAACTTCTTGATTTCTTGATGCAATTTTTCTTGCTTCTGGAACAACAATAGGTCCACTAAAGTCATTTTCAACAGTGATTTGTTTTGTTCTTTCAACACTTAAATCACTATTGCTTGCTTTAGCTTCAAGTTCATAGTTTCCTGCTTTTGCGCCTTCTGGTATTTGTAAGTAAAATCTTCCAGTTTCAACATTGTTGTTGTTAAAATCTTCAACAGCAACTAAATCTCCAAAATAAGATTGTCTTTGAATACCTAAACCTGGAACAGATACTTCAACATACATATCATTCAATTTGTTATAACCAGTGTTCTTTAAAACAATATCTACTGGATAAAGATCTCCAGCTCCAATGCTTTGGCTAGCACTGATAGACATAATGTCTGCACTGTATGTTGCTCTTTGAACTCTCAAAGTTATCTCGTGTTCAGTTTTGTAACCTTCATTCCAAATTTCAAGTTCTAAACGAAGATTGTCACTTACCTTTTCCTTAAGTTCTGATGGGACGTTAAGAACCAATTTCTTTCTATATTTGATTCCTCTTTCTATATCAAAAGTTGTTGATGTAGAAGAAACATCTTTTTTTCCACCAGTAACTTCCGCTCGTATTTTTACATCAGATGTAGTTTCTAAAGCTGTGAAATAAACTTCAATAGGAATTGTTTCTCCAGCAATAACAGCGATTTCTTGATCTATATTGCTTTCGATCCCATTAACTTCCACATTATCAAAAGTTGCTATATCTGTTGCAGCAGTAACTACTGAAGCTAGTACAAGGATACTTAAGATTGTTAGGAAAAAACCTTTAAGGTTTTTCATTTCCATTTTCATCATTAAATTTAATTTATTTTTGTTTTTGGGAAACAAGGTTTCCATTTTCATTGTATTAAAATGAATGAAAAAAATCTTTATAAACTTTATGGTAACTACAAATTTATGTAATTATAAAGTTACTAATTGTTATGACAATTAGTGAAAAATATTTTTATTGGTTTTATCGTCGAAAAAAATATGAAAGAAGGGATTTAAACCCCTTCAAATCACAAACTTAACATTTTTATTTTATCACTTGTTGCAGAAAAATTATTTGCAACAATTATTTGAACACCTGCTTCTTCTGCAGATTGAACAATTGATTTAGTAACATTTCCATCTAAAACAATTGCAGATATTGGTTCTTTTGGACTTTTCAAAGCTCTACCCATTCCTTTGTTTGAAACTGAATTTGTTTCTTCCAAAGAATTGTTTAAAAGAACAGCTTTCCCACTTCCTTTTATACTTCCCAAAATTCCTTTTAATTTAGATTTGGTTTCTTCATGGATTTCAATTTCTTCTTGTTCTGGAACCTCACTAGTTTCTTTTTTTGATTCTCCTTTATAAGAAGATCTCATTTTGTTTTTCTTTAAATAATCTTCTAAAGACATCTTTTTCCTTAATGCCATTAAAATTTCTTTACTAGTAAGTTCTTCAACTTCTTTTCCTTCTGGAGCAACTGCAACAGCTTTAACTTTTACATTATCTACTGCATTTTGAGCAATTAATTTTCCTCCTCTGTCTCCATCTAAAAAAAGAATTAGATCTTTTTCCTTTCCAAGTTCAAAAATTGTATCAGGAAGTTTAGTTCCATTCATACCAATTACATTATTAACACCAGCTCTAAGCAAATTCAATACATCAGCTCTCCCCTCTACTACAATGATTTCTTTATCATTTAAATCACCACAAGGAAGATTTTCATTTCCAAATTTCTTTATTTCTGATGTTCTAACAGAATATTTGATTTCATTAGAAATTTGTCTTGAATCAGTTGATTCTCCAAATTGTTTCATAAGCTTTTTGGCTCTGTCAACAATATAATCTCTCTTGCTACCTCTAACATCTTCAATTTTTTCAACTTCAATGTTAGCGTCACAAGGACCAATCCTATCAATTGTTTCAATTGCAGCAGCAATCAGAGTTGTTTCTGACTGTTCTAGAGCAGATGGAATTTGTATTTTTCCTTCTGTTCTCTTATCTTTCCTATCTAATTCAACTTCAACCCTTCCAATTTTTCCTTCTTTTTGAAGTTCTCTCATATCTAAATCAGATCCTAAGAGTCCTTCAGTTTGCCCAAAGACAGCCCCTATAACATCTGGCTTTTCAAGAGCTCCTTCAACTGAAAAAGTTGCATGAATCATATACTTAATTGAAACCGGACTTATTTTTGCCATTTTAACTTTTAATTATATTTAATTCATTTGAAATCTATGATTTCTTAAATAGAAAAATACCAAATAACACAACTTCCTCCTGAAAGTAGTGAACATAAATGTGAAATTAATAATAAAGTGATATTTTCCTATTCTCAATTAAAAAAGAGAATTGAGTTTTTAAACTTTTCTTAACCTATTATAAATCTTTTTGTAATATGATATAATGCTCCAAATTTGGCCTCTTTTTCATTTTTACCTTCTTCCTTATAAGAATTATACAAATCACAAAAACCATTTATGAATGAATCATAAAAAGTATTTCTTTCATTTTCTTGAATTTTGAATCCATGGATTCCCATTTCAAAAACAAAATTTAGGTAATTATTTTCATTTTTATTAACTATAACATTATTTATTCTTTCACTTAAATCATAAAATTTTATTGAATTACCCATCAAATAAAAAAACTTTCAAACTTTAAAAACATAATTGCAAAAAATTAATTATAAGAAAAATTCTTAAAATAAGAGTCTTGAGATTTTTCTTTTTCTTTCATTTTCTCTAAAAAACTATTAAATGGATAATATTCTAACCAAAACATTAAAATCTTTTTACCTTTTTTTCTAATAGAATTTACATTCGAACCAAATTTTTTTAATTCCAAATAAGAATCAATTGCACTATCATTTCCTTTTAAAATTTCATTTTCATTGTGGGCAAACGAACTAACAACCATTAAATTTGATTTAGGAAAATTATTAATTTCTTTTTTATAATCTAAAGGCATTAAAGAATAATAATTATTAAAAAAATCATTATATTGTGTTCTAAGTTTTTCTAAATTTTCAACAGGTTTTCCTTTCAAAATATTTCTTATAGCATCAAGATAATCCATAAACTAAACTAAAAAACATACTTTTTAAGAATTATCACACTAAAAATTTATTTCTGATTTGATTTAAAATTCAATTAAAAATAATAAAAAAATTATTATTTTTTCTTAGTAATTTCTAAACACATTCCAGCAGCTACTGTTTGACCAGCGTCTCTTACTGCAAATCTACCCATAAAAGGGTTGTCTTTTTGTGTTTCTAAACATAAGGGTTGCATAGGTTTTATTTTAACCTTAGCTACATCTCCATTTTTCAAGAAATCAGGATTTTCTTTAACAACTTGTCCTGATTTAGGATCAATTTGTTCTAATAATTCAATAAACTGACATGGAATTTGAGCAGTATGAACATGGAATACTGGAGTATATCCTTTAGCTAAAACACTAGGATGGTTAATTATAGCTACTTGAGCAATAAATTCCTCTACTAAAGGGATTGGATTTGCCGCCTCACAAATAACATCTCCTCTTGCAATATCTTTTTTACCCACTCCTCTAATATTAATACCTACATTATCTCCAGCTTGAGCTTCTGGATGAGATTCATGATGCATTTCTATTGTCTTAACTTCACCTTCAACACCATCACCAGTTCTACCTGGAAGAACTTTAACTTTTTGTCCTTGTTTCATAACTCCTGTTTCAATTTTACCTACAGGAACAGTTCCAATACCAGTAATATCATATACATCTTGAACTGGCATTCTCATAGGTAATTCAACAGGTGAATCTGGAGTAGGAAATTTATCTATTTGTTCTAAAATAGTAGGTCCCTTGTACCAAGTCATATTTTCTGATTTAGCATGAACATTATCTCCTTTTAATCCTGAACAAGGTATAAAAGTAACTGTGTCAGGTTTGATTCCTACTTGAGTAATTAATTTAGTAACATCTTCTTTAACTTTATTAAATTTCTCTTCTTTATATTCAGCAGAATCCATCTTATTAATAGCAATTGCCAAATTTTTAACACCCATTGTTCTTAATAGCCATAAGTGTTCTGTAGTTTGAGGTTGAACTCCAGCAGGAGCAGCAACAACTAAGAAACCAGCATCTGCTTGAGATGTACCAGTAATCATATTTTTAACAAAATCTTTGTGACCTGGAGCATCAATTATAGTAACTTCATAATTATTAGTAACTAATTTTTGATAAGCTAAATCAATAGTAACTCCTCTTTCTCTTTCTTCTTTAACTTTATCCATAATATAAGCAAATTCAAATCCTGCCTTACCATGTTTTTCAGCTTCATCTTTTAATTTTTTAAATTCTTGTTCAGAAACAGCACCTGAATTAAGCATAATTTGTCCAACTATTGTAGATTTTCCAGCATCTACATGCCCTACAAACACTACATTCATTCTTGGTTTATCTCTAGCCATTTTATATTT